>CALVXM010000017.1 GCA_944371305.1 uncultured Bacilli bacterium
GTTGTTTAGATATATCACAAAAAACAATTGCTTCTTCTAAAATATCCTGATTAAATTTTTTTGCATCTATCATGCTTTCAAAGTTTTGATAAATTTTTTTTGTTTCTTCAATTGTTTTGCCAATTAATGTATTTATCATTATCGAAGTGCTACTTGTACAAACAGCACATGCTTCGCCATCAAATCTAATATCAACTATTTTATCATCTTCTATTTTTACCATTAGATTTATTTCATCAATACAGCTTTCATTACTAGTATTAGAGCATTGGTAAGTATCATCAACGATTAATCCTTTATTTTTAGGATGCTCATAATTTTTAAGTATAATCTCTCTTTTTAATTTATTATCCATATGCACCACCTATTTAATTATATATTTTTCTTTTTCAAAAATCAAATCCTTTTACAATATCGTTTATAAAATAACAAAAAAAAGGCTATTTTGCCTCTACTATTAATTTGATTGCTGTTCTTTCCTCTCCATCAATTACAATATCTGTAAATGCTGGGATACAAACTAAATTTTTCCCAGATGGAGCGACAAAACCTCTTGCTATAGCAATTGCTTTGATGGCTTGGTTTAAAGCTCCTGCTCCTATTGCTTGAATTTCTAAACTACCTTTTTCCCTAAATACATTAGCAAGAGCGCCTGCAACTGAATTAGGATTTGACTTTGATCCTACTTTTAATGTTTCCATATATCTTGTTCCTTTCTATACTTTAACTATATGCTCAAAATCAACAAATATGAATTGGAATTAGTAACATTTTTTTTAATATAAAATATAATGTAATAGAGTTGTTGTTTTAAAAATTTTTATATTTTTAAAAAAAAGTAGTTGACAAATTTATGTTTTTAAAGTAAAATTTATATTGCCTACTGATTTTGCAGGTGTAGTTCAATGGTAGAACTTTAGCCTTCCAAGCTAATAACGTGGGTCCGATTCCCATCACCTGCTCCATATTTAGGTTTTTAAAGACTTGTAAGTTATTTACAAGTTTTTTTGTTCCACGTTATTAGCATGAAGGCACAAAGTTCAGGAATTAAGTACTTTATCAATTAACTTTTTATTTTTATATTCCAAAATATCGTCAAAGAGACTATACCATTTTATTTGTACACAATATCTGAGATTTTCATATTTTTTATTATAATTAAGACATCGATTCATCGGTTGACATGATAATGGCCCGAAATGTACACCAGTTGAATATAAATTACATTTTGTTAAAATAATTTCTTTTATTTCTTCCTTTGTTATAAATATAAAATCATCGTTTGTACCATAAACTAAAGCATCAATTTCATTAATATCATTATTTCCTTTTAAAATAAAACGATTAATTGCTTTTAATAATATTTGTTCATTATTTAAATAACTATTTATTTCATCTATTTCTTTTTGATGATTTTTTTTATATTCTTCTACTGATATTCGTATATCACCAGTGCCATTAGTTGTTCCATCTGCATACTGATATCTTAAATAATTAATTATTTGTTGTCTTGGAATGCCATTTTTAATTAAAAAACTAATAAATTCTGAAATCGGTTCCATATGTACAGAATTTTTTATACCTGTTTTTAGACTTAGTCTTTTTTTGCAATCATTTATTTTAATAAAAATATCCGTTTTTTGTCTAAATGGATTTTTCCAAGATAGTATTATATCATTAGGTGATAAATTTTCATACAATGCTTCTATTAATTCTAAAAACATGATATTTAAATCTTTTACCTTTCTTCCATCTAAATAATTAACAAACACTAGTTCATTAGTATATCCTAACATCTTTCACCTCCTATTAGTTTTATTGATTAAAAACAGACTAAATTCCTTTTTAATAAAAAAAATGATTAAACAAAATCATTTCCTACTAAATCATAATATTTTAATGATAGTGATGATGAGTGTCATTAATCTTTTCAATGTTGCATTCATTTTCATCACAAATTTCTTTACTATTTTCAATTTCTAATGTAGTGTGCACAATATCATAATTTTTTAATTTTTCTCTAACTAAATGTTTAATTTTAGTTGTTCGATTATCATCGGTAACAATATGTAAAGTAGCATAATTATTAATTCCGTCTATACTCCATACATGAATATGATGAGCATCTATAACACCTTTAATATTTATAAGGTCTTTTTTTATTTTATCTATATTAATACTTTCTGGAATTTTTTCTAAAAATAAATCTAAGACTGATTTTAAATTTTTTAATGCATGAATCAAGATATAAATTGCTATTACTATACTCATAATTGAATCTATATAACTAATATTAGTAATTTTAATTAACAATGAACCAATAAAAACAACGATCCATCCTAATATATCTTCTAACATGTGTAAGTTAACAGCTTTTTGATTTAACGAATCACCATCTTTTGTTACATAAACAGCACATAAATTAAAAATTATTCCTAAAACTGAAATTATTATCATTCCATCATAATTTAAAACAACCGGATTAAATAATCGATTGACAGCGCTAATAATTACCAAAGTTGAACCAGTCGTTAAAATTAAGGTCGTTATTAATGCTCCTAAAATTGAATATCTTATATATCCATATGTATATTTTTTATCTGGTTTTCTTTTGCTTTTCTTTTCTAGTAAATAAGATATACCTATACTAATAGCATCAGCAAAATCATGAATAGAATCGGATAAAATTGACACACTTTTGGTAAATAATCCACCAAATAGTTCGATTATGGAAAAAACAATATTTAGCACAAAAGCAATTAAAATATTTTTATCAGTTGTTCTTTTCATTTGTCCTCCTTTAAAATAAATACAATCAATTTGACGGTTTCTTGTATCATTATATCGTAATTAATACATTCATGTTGGTGGTAAACAATTTCATGAGAAAGGTTATTTATTAAGTTAATTGAAAGATGAACTTTTTCATGTAGATTTTGACTGCTAAATTCTTTTGATTTTAAAATATTTAAAAATTGGTGAGAAAGTTCTAATTCCTTTTTTTGAAAAATATTAGCTACTTCTTCATCAAGACAACTCATTGATATTAATTCTTGATGAGCTTTTTTAGTAATTGTATTTTGCTTAATAGTTTCTTGAATCATTTTTGTTATCAAATTTTCTAAGTTACTTTTATTAATATTTTGGTCTTTAATAATATTTATTAATGGAAACATAATTTTATCTGAATATATTTGTACGCCTTCGATAAATATATCTCTTTTATCTTTAAAATATTGATATATTATACCTGTTGATACACGACAATATTTAGCTATGTCAACACAACTGACATTATGGTATCCTTTTTTACAGATAAGTTTAAAACCATCAGCAATTATTTTATTTTTTTTAGCAATTGAATTTTTTTTAATTGGCTCTCTTATTTCACCCATATTGCACCTACTTTGTTATTTTAAAAAACCATCTATAATCGTTTTTTCTGCTTCTTTTTCGGTTAAACCTAATGACATTAGTTTAATTAGTTGTTCGCCTGCTATTTTTCCGATAGCCGCTTCATGAATTAAATTAGCATCGACGTGATTGGCAAAAATTTCCGGTTTTGCTTTAACTGAAGCATTATTTTGAATAATTGCATCACATTCTATGTGGGCAAATGACTTAGCATTACCAGTAACAAAAGATGTAAATTCTTGATAAGAATTATCGATAGCTACTGATCTTGAGGTTACATGACAACTAGCATTTTCACCATTTAAATTAACAATAAAATCGGTTTTGGCGAATTGTTTTTTATATGTTTTTATTTTTTCGTTAATGATTAATGTTGCATCCTTTTCTAAAGATGCTTTAGTAGTCCTTATAGTTTTGTCAACACCTTCAATTTGTGTTGAATCTATTGTCATATTTGAACCTTTTTTCATTTCAATTTCGGTAACTGGATTGAGAATTTTTTTTCCTTTTCCCTCACCATAATGCTTTTCGATATATTTTACTTTAGAATTTTCTTCTAGGTAAAAACGATGAATTCCGTCATGAATAGAATCATGATTATCATTATTATGAATTCCACAACCTGCTACAATAATTATATTAGAATTTTTACCGATATGAAAATCATTATAAACAACATCTTTGAACCCACCTTTAGTAATTATTACGGGAATATCGATAATACCAAACAAAGTATTTTCTTTAACATAAATATCAATTCCTTTTCCATCTTCTTTTGAAATAATTTCTATATAAGGATTATTTTTATAGTCAATTCTTTTCCCATTTTTTCTAATATTGTAAGAGTCGACTTCTTGAATACTATTATCGATAACTTTATTTAATAATTCTTCATCAGTTTTATTCACAGTTACTCACCTCTTTGCAACAAACCTCTTCTTTTAATATATTATTTATCATAATGTTTTTGTTACCTATTTGTTTAATTTTTCCAGATTCTAGTAAAATGATTTGATCAGCAATATTAAGAATTCTTTCTTGATGAGATATAACTAATGTTACACCTTTGGATTTTTCTTGGATTTGTTTAAAAACATTAGTCAAATTTTGAAAACTCCATAAATCAATTCCTGCTTCTGGTTCATCAAAAATAGTTAACTTTGGTGTTCTTGCCATTACTGTTGCAATTTCAATTCTCTTTAATTCACCACCCGATAAAGATGTATTTACCTCTCTATCAACATAATTTAAGGCGCAAAGACCTACTTTTGATAAAATATCACAAGCTTCTTTTTTAGTAATATCTTTATTTATAGCTACTTTAAGTAAATCATAGACCGTTAAACCTTTAAAATTGACTGGTTGTTGAAATGCAAAGCCAATACCTAATTTAGCTCTTTCATCAATACTCTTATTAGTAATATCAATATTATTAAAAATTATTTTACCACTATCTGGTTTTTCTATTCCCATTATTATCTTTGCTAAACTACTCTTTCCACTTCCATTTGGGCCTGTAACGACATAAAACTTTTCCTCATCTAATTTTAAATTTATTTTATTTAATATTTGTTTACCATCTCTTTTAAATGATATATCAATTAATTCTAACATATAATCTCCTTTTCTAATTTAAAGTAGAGCAACAATATAAAATAATAACTACAATTAAAAATAATTTTTATAATTAATTGTTATAACTTTTTGGATAAAGAGTCAATCGTTGTTTTACTCTAATTCATTATATGAAACTTTTTTCATATTAATTATATAATTTGTTTGATAACTTGTCAACATAAATTAAAAAATATTACAAGATAACAAACTTGTAATATTTAAAATAACTTTATATTCTGTTATATTTTAATTTTTTTATCTTGCTTATTTTCACTTTCGTCTTTAATTTATTCTTCATCAATTTCATTTTCTTTAGTATTTGGTATTAAAATTGTACTTTCATATTTCGTTTTAAAAATTTTATCATAAAATATCGTTCGATTTTTTAATATTAAAATTATATTAATTAAGTAAAAGAAACAAATAAACAAAAACACAAATAAATATATAAATATTGTAAAATAATTACTTATATTTAAATAACTAACTACAAACATAGCTGAAGTTACTAAGATAATTGGTAATTGAAAATAATACAGATATATAAAAATTAATCTTAAAATATTTTTAATAAAACTAAAACGATTATAAGTTATACAAACATTTAAAAATTTACTACCAATTGTTTTACCTTTCCAAATAGTTGGAACAATAATATAATAGATAATAGCTGTAATAATAAATGGATAATCTTTAACAAAAATACTTACAAATATAACTAAAACAAAATAAAGAAAAATATCTAAGAAAAATAAAGTTATTCTTCTTAATCCAGATACTTTAGTACCTTTTATTAATGTTTCTTCATCAATTTTCTCACGACTTGGTAAAATACCCTTGAATAAGCCTAATATAAAATAGCCTAATATTCCACCTAAAGTATTCAAAATCAAATCATCAACGTCGAATAAACGATATGGTCTTGGATAAATAAAATATAAACCACTAAGTTGAGTTAATTCAAAAAACAAACTTAATAAAAATGATAGAAAAAATGTTTTCTTTAAACTGCATTTAAAATAATATCTTAAATACATACCAAAAGGAATAGTTAAAACAATATTAAATAAAGCAATATAAATACTTGGTTTCTTTAAAAAATCAATAAATGTATTAAAATTAGTAATTTCACCAATATTTTTAACCATATCACTAATAAAAGTAAAAGGAATTAATTGCGTAATTGGACCTGTCATATTAGCTACTTCTTCAAAAGTTGGAAGTGGTAAAATAACTAAAAAATAAGCGGTTATCAAGTAAAGAATAAACGAGTAAATTATTAAAACTCGCAAATAATGAATAGCGCCATATTTATGATATTGATTTAAAATAAAAGGAATCGTGAAAAGAAAAGCTAAAATAGGAAATGCAAAAACGGCTGTTTTAATTGCTACAATATAACTCATCTTGTTTTCCTTCTAATTGCATAAATTATTTGAATATTCTAAATTTTCATCACTAATAATATATTTGCCATTTTCACAAACCAAAAGACTATAATTTAAATTATTAAATAAAATATTATTATTATATTCTTCTTTTATACTTTGAGCATACTTAGAATCTATTTCATTTTTTCTAACGATTTTATCCATACTAATTAAATTATTATTTAAAGCGTCTGTCAAATTATATTTTTGGTTATCTAAGCTAACAGTTACGGTATCTAAACAATAAGTATAAATATCACTCATAATCTGTTTTTGCTCACAATTATTAGCTTTAACAACATCGATTGTGAAATTAAGTTCCTTTAATTCACTTTCAATTTGTTCACTTTCTTTATCTTTACAATAATTTCCTTTATAATAATTAAAACTAACTATTTTAACTATGTCACCACTTATATCAAAGTTGTAAAAGGTAAGATTTTTATCTTTGTTATAATAAGTAACTAATCCATCAAAACAAGTTATTTCTTGCATATTGTCTAAATAATCATCTTTTAAAACATTAATCTCATAATTACTATCTAATGTTTTAAAACTAATTTTAGAATCATCTTTCTTAAAACTATAAGAATAAATAGGAATTGATAATTCTATTTCCTCGTTATCAATAACAAAAGTTTTCGTTCTACTAAAAAAGCCACTCAAATAAAATATAAACAAAATAAGACCACATAATAAAATAACAGTTAAAACTAATATTAAAATTTTTTTCTTCATAAATTCTCCCCTTAGTTACATTATTCTTGTGAATCAATATTTTTAGTTTCTAATACTAATTCATCAAAATCCGATATATACCTTTGGTCTTGTACAACACGATATTTTTCATATTCATCTAGCGCTAATTTAGCAGCAATTTCTCTTTTAATTTTTCCATTATCCTTCAAAATGTTATATTCATTTAAATTTAAAAACATTTCTAATTTTTCTTTCCATTCTTGCATAGAAATGATATGACCTAATTTAACTTGCCTTTCAGCAAAATCTAAATACATTGATACCAAATTATTAAGTTCTTTTATTTCTTCTTCTGATAGATAGTTTTTAGCAATTACAACGTCTGTTTCAAGTATTTTACCATTAGGTGCATTTTTCCATGCTTTAAGTCCCATATAATCTTTTTTAGAGTCAACTCTATTATATATAATTTCTGGTGCTGTCATTCCTGTAATGGCGAAATGTAATTTATTTTGCACATTCTTATAAAACTCTTTTGTTGTTTCACTATTTTTGTCATAATCATAACTACATTCTTTATAAATATCAGTTATCTTTTGATAAAATCTTCTTTCACTTGCCCTAATTTCTTTAATCTTAACTAGTAATTCATCAAAGTAATCTTTACCAAATTTAGGTCCATTTTTTAAAAATTCAGTATTTAAAACAAAACCTTTTTTTATATATTCTTTTAAAGTATTTGTAGACCATATTCTAAAATCAGTAGCTTCTTTTGAATTAACACGATAACCAACAGCAATAATAGCATCTAAACTATAGAAGGTAGTATTATAATTTTTGCCATCAGAGGCAGTTACTCTAATTTTTTGAGTAACTGAATCTTTATTTAATTCACCACTTTTAAAAATATTTTGTAAGTGATAAGTAATATTATTTTCTGCCACATTAAAAAGTTCTCCCATAGTTTTTTGCGTTAGCCAAAAATCCTCATTATCATATAGCACTTCAATAGACTTATTTGTATTTTCACTTTGATATAAAATTAAATCTTTTAACTTATCTATTTGCATTTACCAAGCACCTCCTTAAAGTTAATTATTTTCTTTTGTTTTACAATTTCCATATAATGGGCAATTAATACAATTTTTTTATTACAAAAATTATTACCTATATTCCATAAATATTTATCTATTAAATTTACGAACATCAGATTCATATAGTAATAAACCATATATTTTTAGACCGTATCCTTTTATATTTCTGATAAATAAATTAAGTTCATTGAAATTATTAAATTCTTTTATTTTATCATTTCAATTACTCTAATCCTTTATTTTAGGATAAATAAATCGAATAAATAAAAGTAAATAGCTAGCTGATATAACAAAACCGGCAATGACATCAGTCGCATAATGAACTCCTAAATAAATACGACTTATTCCAATTAAAAATATGAGTAATACTAAAGAAACTGTACCAATTATTTGGGAAATTTTATTTTTATCACTTAAACGCAACAAATAAATTAAAAAACCATATATTCCTAAACTAATCATGGCATGACCACTAGGAAAGCTAAAACCTGTTTCGGTAATTAAATTTATATCGATTGGTCGCTCTCTTGAAAACATTATTTTTAAAACATAATTTAATAAAAAAACTAAGATTAAATTTAATAAAAAACCTTTGCTTATTTTTTTATTTTTAGATAATAACACTATTAAACAACTCAATAAAATACACCAAATAGGATCAGAAAAGAAAGTTATAAACTGCATAATATTAGTCATACTATTAGAAATAAGTGGTTTAATAAGGGAATAAATATAGTTATCTATCACATTAAAATAATTATGAAGAAACACAAAAAAGATAAAAATTATTAATAAAATTAAACTGGCAATAAGCATTTTATCATTCTTAACTTTAGTCATTTACTCACCTATTTCTAACAACAGTGTAACACATTTAAAACGATATTTCAATTATTCTTCATTAAATTGATGAACTTTGCCTTTAGGAAAAACAATTGAGACAATAGTGTATTCTTTTTCTTTTAAATACGTTATATCGACATTATTAACCATTATTTTACCACTAGTTACATTATCAATTGTCGAAATACAATTTAATAAAGTCGTCTTACCACTACCACTAGCCCCCATTATCGCTACAAATTCCTGTTCTTTTACTTCAAAAGAAATACCATTAACCGCTTTCGTAATATTTTTATTTGTTCCATAATATTTTTTGACATTATCAAGTTTTAATATTTCACACATATAATATCATTTCCTTTCTTAAGTTTAGCTGTTAATTTAAATAATCCAATTATTAATAAAATAGGTATAACTATCAAAAATAATAATAAATTTAAAGATATACCTAAAGTAATAAATAATATATTTTTCACTTTTCATCACCAATAACATTATAACAAAAGAAAACTGTAAAAATTATTACAGTTTTGTTATATTTTAACCGTTACATCTAACAAAGTAACTAAAGATATAGCTTGATCTTGATTAACAGTTATTTTTTTTATACTTTTTAAGTCAGTTGTTATATTATCAATATTAGAGTTTGAAAAATCGATACCAGTAAAATCATTTTCATAAAATTGCGATTTAGAAAAATCGCAATTATCAACTTGAACATTGTTAACTTTAGCATCAAATAGTCGACAATCTAAAAAATCACATCGAATAAATTTTATATCTTTTAGTTTAACGTTGGCAAAATTACTATATTGAAAAACGCAATTTTCAAATAAAATATCACTAAAAGTTAATTCTGTAAAACTACTTCCAACCATTTTACAATTAACAAATTCACATCTTTTGAAAATAAGTTTTTCAAATTCCAAATTAGAAAAGTCACAATTGAATATTTTGCAATCCAAAAATTCAAGTTTTTTTATATCATAAATCGTAAAATCTATTTTATTGATTTCACAACTATCAAATAAAATACTTTCCTTTGTTATTGTTTTTTTATTTATATTTTCTTCATTATATACTTTAACATTAGAGACATAATCATCTTTTAAACTAGTAATTATATCTATTTCATCAACTATTTTAATAATTGGCTTTTTCATTTTATCTTAATTCCTAATTCATTTAATTGTTTATTATCGACAACATTTGGACATTCACTCATCAAATCAGAAGCACTTGCTGTCTTAGGAAAAGCTATAACATCACGTATATTATCTGTATTCGTTAATAACATAACTAAACGATCTAATCCTAAGGCTAAGCCACCATGAGGCGGAGTACCATATTTTAAGGCTTCGACAAAGAAACCAAACTTTTCTTTTATTTGTTCTTCGGTTAATTCTAATGCTTCAAACATTTTATTTTGAATATCTTGATTATGAATACGAATTGAACCACCACCGGCTTCATAACCATTAATAACAATATCGTAAGCTTTAGAATAACAGTTAGCTTTATCGGTTAATAATTTATCGACATCTTCATCTTTAGGAGAAGTAAATGGATGATGACAAGCAACATATCTTTTTTCTTCTTCGCTATATTCAAAAGATGGAAAATCGACAACCCATAATAACTCATAATTATTACTAATTAAATTTAAATCACGGCCTAGTTTTAATCTTAAAGCACCTAATGCTTGTTTAGTTATATTTTTCTTATCAGATATAATTAACACTAAATCATTATTTTCTAATTTTAATTTATCTTTTAAAGCATTTAATTCGTCTTCTTTAATAACTTTAGCAATACTACCAGTTACTTCACTATCAATTTTTAAATAAGCTAGTCCTTTAGCATTATAAGTTTTTATAAAATCAGTTAATTTATCTAAATCTTTACGAGAAAACTTATCAGCACTATTTTTAACCACTAAACAATTAATAATTCCGCCATTACTAATATTATCTTTAAATATGGTAAATTCAGTATCTTTAAAAATATCTGTTATATCATTAATTTTCATATCGAATCTTAAATCAGGTTTATCAGAACCATAATAGTTAATTGCATCATCATATTTCATTCTTCTTAAAGGCAATTTAATATCGATATTTTTAATTGTTTTAAAAACATGAGCAATTAATCCTTCGACAGTTGTCATAACATCATTTTCATCAACAAAACTCATTTCGATATCAACTTGAGTAAACTCAGGTTGACGATCAGCTCTTAGATCTTCATCTCTAAAACATTTAGCAATTTGAAAATATCTTTCCATTCCTCCAACCATCAATAATTGTTTAAATATTTGAGGAGATTGAGGTAAAGCATAAAATTTACCGTTAAAAATACGTGATGGCACTAAATAATCTCTTGCTCCTTCTGGTGTACTTTTACATAAAATTGGGGTTTCAATTTCTAAAAAATTTAATTTATTTAAATATTCTCTTATAGCAAACGCAACTTTATGTCTGGTAATAATTTTATTTTGAATTTCTGGTCTTCTTAAATCTAAATAACGGTATTTTAATCGAGTATCCTCTAAAGCAGTTGTATCATCAGAAATTGTGAACGGAACATCTAAGCTAGGATTTAATATTTCCAGTTGTTGTACGATAACTTCAATTTCACCAGTTTTAAGATTAGAGTTGATATTTTCACGTTTTGTTATTTTTCCCGTCACTTCAATCACATATTCATTTTTTAAACTTTCAGCTAACTCGTAACAATTATTTTCTGGATTAACTACTAACTGAATAATACCACTTCTGTCTCTTAAATCAATAAAAATTAAACCGCCTAAATTTCTTTTTTTAGCTACCCAACCATATAAAGTTACAACTTCACCAACGTTTTGAATGTTAAAATTTCCATTATTATTTATTTTCATAATATCCTCCTAATAAAAAAATTCTATAAACATAAGGACGAATTATCGCGGTACCACCTTATTTCATAGAATCTATGCACTTTAATTTTTAACGGAATTACCCGGTTATCTAACGTTTGATGTCTTCTATATAACTATTAACTAATTTCCACCAACCATTAGCTCTCTATTTAAATTATTATATATACTCTTTCAAACAAATAATATACCTATATTTTAGCATATTTTAAAAACTTGTCAATATTTTTATAGTATGATATACTATAAAACGAAAAGAGGGATGGTATGCGTAGTTTAATAATTACGGCCGGTGGAATAACTATTTCTACTATTTTATTTATAATTCTAACACCTTTAATTATTCTAATTGTCTTTTTAAGATTTTTAACTAAAAAATTAATTGTACCAAAAAACTAAAGATTCGCTTTAGTTTTTTTATATTCACAAATAATTAATTTATCTTTTTAATAATTTTTTTATAAAATCATAACTTAAATTTTAACTATAAAAAAAGAAAATAATTTTAAATATTTTCCTCTCTTATGGCATCTAAAATATTCTCTTTTTTTATTTTTCTTGTTGCATACCACATACTTATAAGTACTATGATAAATACACCGATTATTGCTAGTAAAATGCTACTATAAGGAATCATAACACTATCAAAAGATACGACATCATTCATCGACAAATGGAATAAAAGTGTAACTATTAAAGATACTGGAATACCATATAGTAATGACTTAATGCCAAATAAAATACATTCAAATAATAACATTTTATTAAAACCTCGAGGTGTTAAACCAATACTTCTTAAAACAGCAAATTCCTTTTTTCTTAAAGCGATACTTGTATTAATCGTATTAATAACACTCGTAACACCAATTAAGGTTACTAAACTAATAAAACCATATAATAATATTTTAATTACTAAAACAACATTAGTCATTAACTTCATTTCTTCATTAATATTAACTGTTGAAATTGAAACTTTTTCATCTAAAATGTTAGTGTTACTATCCTTATTTAATAAACTATCTATTTCCGTATAATCATTGGCAGTTAGATAAATAGTTTGGGCAGTCATATCATAAGCAGGATTATCTAAATCATTAGTAACTTCATTAAAAAATTCCTCACTAACAATAATATTTAAAGTTTCTGGATAATCGACAGTAATACCAAATGGCAAAATATTAGTCATATAAATATTATTTAAATTATATCTTTTTTCATATGGTTGATTAGTACTATAATCATAATAATATAGTTCTAAATTAGTAATATTTTGATAAGGAGTAACTTTAACTTCTTTTCTTGAACTATTAGTATATTTAATTGTACTATAAGTATTTAATAAAATTGGTCGTTCTTCTTTTAAACCTAATTCTTTTTTATAATTATTATAAGCTTCTTCGTTTAATTTAATTAATCTAACATTTTGAATATCGCTAGTTATTTCATATCCTAAAACATCAAAAACTTCATCGGTATATATATTACTATTAAAATTAGTATATAAACTTATCATTTCGGAAATAGTATATTTTTTAATACCATCAACTTTTAATGTTTGATTAATAATATTATCTAAAATATTTTTATTTTCTTTACTACTATTACCATATATAATATATTCATATTCTGGTAATTCAGTATAATCATAAACTCCTTCAAGACCATAGTTTAATAATGAGCTAAAAGAAATAAACAAAACAATACTGATAAATAAAGATACAATGGTAATACGATATTTTTTCTTATTGCGTTTCATATTTTTATAAGCGATTTGACCTTCAACACCAAATAATTTAGTAATTATTTTCGAAGTTTTTAATTTTTTAGATTTTACTTTAATATCATCATTTAATCTAATTGCTTCTATTGGACTAACTTTTGATGCACTTCTAGCTGGTAAGTAAGCTGATACAATAATAGTTATAATCATAAATATTACTGGTATAACTATAAATAACGGATAAGTTGTCAAAGCTAAAGGAAAACCAAAGACATCAGGTAATAAATAATTAACTATTTTTAAGACAATACCAATACCTAAATAACCTGATAAAACTCCTAAAGGTATACCAATAATACCAACGATAAAAGCTTCAAAAAATACCGTATATCTTAATTGTTTTTTAGTCGCTCCAATACTAGAAAATAAACCAAATTGTTTTTTTCTTTCCATAACCGAAATAGCAAAAGAGTTATAAATAACAATAATACAAGCGATTGAAACTAAAGTTAAGATAATAACGATAACTGAAACTAGTGAATCGACTAAATTGCCATAATGAGTAACACCATAATATCCTAATAGACTATCATTATAAATAACTTCTTCATAATAAACGATATCATCATAAACAGTTCGCTCATAACCTAAACTACTAGCTAAAGTATCCGTATATTCATATGTTTTTTTAGGATTTTTATAAGTAATATATATAGTTAAGTCAGTATTACTATCATCAACTGTAAAAACACTATATCCAGGACTAGAGTAATCTTCTAAAACATCTCTTTCAACAATACCAACAATTGTATATTCTTGGCTTTTAAGATTAATCAAATGTTCTTGACTAACATTACTATCATTACACACTCCAAATTCGTCACAAACAAGTTCATATACATAAGGAGTATCACCTAGTTCAGTGCCATCATTAGCTATTCTATCCCCAACATCCAAAGTTATTTTATCGCCAACATTTAATTTTACTTCCCCATTAGTTTCTAAATGTTCTGATATAACGATTTCACTAGAATTAGTTGGTAGTTTACCTTCAATTAGTTTTAAATCATTCAAATATTCATTTGAAGCATTAAATACCTGAACATAGGGTTTATAAGAATTAGTAATTCCTTCTAATAAAGCAAAACCTAAACTTGATTTATATTTATATTTTAAAACATTATCATTTTTTTCAACAAATTCTAATTTTTCCTTTGGTACTTCAATAATGACATGATGATCACCTTTATTTTCGATTGTCATTTTTAAAGAGTTATCACGTAATGTTGAAAAAAGTAAACCTATTCCCACCATTAAAGCCGTCGATAAAATAATACCAATTATTGTAACGACAGTTCTTTTTTTATTTGACTTTAAATGCTTAATCGTTAAATTATTTAAAATGTTCATTTGACTTTTTCATCGGAAATTATCTTACCGTCTTCTAAAGTAATAATTCGATTGGCATTTAAAGCTAAATTATGATCGTGGGTAATCATAATAATTGTTTGTTTATATTTTTGGTTAGATAACTTTAATAGTTCAACTATTTCGCGACTAGCTTTACTATCTAAATTACCAGTTGGCTCATCGGCTAAAAGTAAAGCAGGACGATTCATTAAGGCTCTACCGATACTAACTCTTTGTTGTTGACCACCAGATAATTCATTAGGTAAATGACTAACCCGATTAGTTAAGCCTAAAGTTTCAATTAGTTCATCTAAATATTTTAAATCTGGTTTTTTATTATCCAATAAAATTGGTAAAGTTATATTTTCTTTAACATTTAATATTGGAATTAAATTATAAAATTGATAAATTAGACCAACTTGGCGACGACGGAAAATAGCCAAATTGTTTTCATTTAATTGATAAACATCAACCCCATCAACAAATACTTTACCGCTAGTTGGACGATCTACTCCTCCTAAAATGTGTAATAAAGTTGATTTACCACTACCACTACTACCAACGATAGCAATAAATTCACCTTTTTCAGCAGTGAAACTAACATTATCTAATGCTTTTACCAAAGTTTCACCTTTACCATAGTTTTTACATAAATTCTCTACTCTTAAAATTTCCATATTTTTTCTCCTTCCAAGATAATTATATTAAATAATTATTACAATTAAATGACTGTTTTAGTGACAATTTAGTCACAATATTATGTACTAAAATAATTATATCATATTTGATAAATTTATCTAAATAGTTAATTTATAGTTGACTTTAAAAGCAAATTAATTTATAATTAACTATAGAGATATATTTAATAGTTAGGTGTTTTACTCCGACAACAATATAATCTTTTAGTTTTTTGATTTTATTGTTTAAGGAGGTGATTTCTATGGTTAAAAAAACTATAGAAAGGTTTAATTCCGATGGAATTAATAGTTATTTTTATAACTATCGTATTGTATACGATCATAGTCCTTAAAAAGGGCTAATCTTAAATGAAAACACCGAATCAACTTCTGAAACGGTGTTTTCTTTAGATAGAAAAATTTAGAGTAAAACATCTAACACTCCAATATTAAATGTATCTCTTTTTTATTATATGAGATTTCCTCATCTATATACATTTTACTATAAATTAATTTATCTGTCAACTACAAATTATTTTTATATAATTTAATAATAAATGTACTACCAAGATTTTCTTTAGTTTCAACTTCGATGATGCCATTTTCTAAATTAATGATTTTCTTCGACATATTAAGACCAATACCAATACTATCTTTACTATCACTACCTTTATAAAATCTTTCAAAAATATGTTTTAAATCTTTTTTAGCTATTCCTTTACCATTATCGGTAATTTTTATTTCTGTATAAAGAGGATTGTTTTTAGAAGTTATAATTATTTTATCTTTAGTATGCTCACAAGCATTTTTAATGATATTTAATATAGCTTCTTTAGTCCAATTAACATCAACTAAAACTATATCGTTAGATAGATTAAGCTCTAAATCAATTGCTTTTAAATCTAATGATACTTTAATTGGTTCAATAGCTTTATTAATTAAATCTTTAACTTTAATTTTTTCTTTTTTTAATTTAACAGTTCCACTATCTAATCGTGACATTTTAAGTAAACTAATAACTAACCATTCGATTCTTTCAATTTGATTTTTATTTTTAATTAAAAATTCTTTTCTTATTTTTTCATTCTTTTCATTACCTAATATATCATTAATCATATACATACTCGTTAAAGGTGTCTTAATTTGATGCGATATATCTTCTAAAGTTTCTTCTAAATATTTTTTATCTTTAAGTAATAGTTCACTTTGTTCTTTCAATTTAACAGTCATTTTATAAACATCGTTTTTTAAATTACTAATATCCCCTTCACAATATTCTTTAATATCTAAAGAGTAATCGTCGTTTAAAATGTTATTCATATATTGATCGATCTTTTTAATTCTTTGATACATATTATAAATAAAAACAAAATTAATTGTCAGTAAAACTAAATAAATTATTACAACAAATATTAAAATTAAATAATTATTACTATAGTTAATATTAGTAACATCATTTAGCTGATATTTTTCCAAAATACTATTACCTAATTCATAGTTTTCTTTTAAAATGATACTAGATATAATATCGTCTTCTAACTCAGGATGTTTATTAATTAAGCTACCAACAATATAACTATTATTATTAATTATTTCCTTTTTATAATTGTTATTTATAATATTACCAATCATAAAACAAGCGACAATTGTAATAACTAAAAATAATAATTCAACTAAAATCAGTTTTTTAATTTCTTTGTTTTTAATCATCATTACCACCTATTTTATAGCCAATTCCTCTTACTGTTTTAATAATCCTTGGATTACTTAAATCATCTTCAATTTTTTCTCTTATTCTTTTAATATAAACAGTTAAAGTATTGTCATAAACATACTCTTCATTGACATCCCAAATATCAGCTAACAATTTATCTCTGGTAAAAACTTGATTAGGATTTAAAGCTAAGGCTAATAAAATTTTATATTCTAAAGCAGTTAAATTAACATCAACGCCGTCTTTAAACACTTTAGCTTGTTTTAAATCGATAGTTATATTTTTAATCTTAATAATTTCATAATTATTATTTCTTCTTAAAACATTTTTAATTCGCGAAATTAATTCTCTAGTTTTAAAAGGCTTTGTGACATAATCATCGGCCCCCATATCTAATCCCATTACAATTGAAGGCTCTAAATCGTTAGCGGTCAGGAAAATAATCGGAACATTTTTGATGTTTTTAATCTTTTTAAATAATTCAAAACCATTAATATCTGGCAAATTAACATCTAATAAAATTAAAGATATATCATTTATTTTTTTTATTCCATCCAAACCATTGCTAGCTTCAAGTACTTCATACCCCTCATACTCTAAACAATATTTTAATCCGCTTCTTATTGTTTCATCATCTTCGATAATCAATATTTTCATAGTTATCACCAGAAACATTATACACTAAAGTTAGCAATATTGACAAATTTCATTTTTAGGTTATAATATTACGACAGGTGATGTTATGAAGAGAATTGAATTAACTAGTGAAGAATTTAAAAGTTTTTTAACTCTTTTTAACACTTCTTATGAAAGTATTATTTATTATAAACACGATACCGTTTATAAAATATTTAGACGAGCTAAAGATCCTAATAATGAATATGCGAAATATGATGAAACTGTTTTGGAAAACAAAAGAAAAAAAATTGTTCTACTTAACGAAATGAATTTGGATCAATATTTTCTAAAACCACAAGAATTAGTTTATATTGATGGAGAATTTAGAGGTTATACCATGGATTTTGCGTCATTAGATACTTTAGGAGATATGATGTTTAAAAAAAGAAAAGATAAGATTAAATATTTGAAAGAAGCAAGACAACTGATTACTAAAGCCCACGACAAAGGAATTATTTTAGGTGATGTGAATCCTCACAACTTTATTTTTAAAGATGATTTTTTAGCGTTAGGTGATCTTGATAATTCTACTATATCATCTTATAAAACTGATGTTTTTAATCACAATATATCTGGTAAATATTTATATTATCATCCGCTTGATAAAGATTTAGACATTTTTTTGTTCAATGTTATGACGGTATCGTTGCTTACAAAAATCGCACCAAGTTATATTTTAATGACACCAAATTATAAAATAAAAGGAAGAAAGCTAAGTTGCATTCACAACCATCTTTTAAATTTCACTGATAAAAACTATAAAAATCAAGAAATATTAGATATTTTAGATGATAAAACAAAACGTTTATTATAATTTAAAAATCCATCATTTTTCTAGTTGATGGATTTTTTTCATTCACAATCAAAACCTTTTTCTTCTAAGAGTCTAACTAAATCAGTACGACTTTTTCTAATATTAAATTTATCGATTATTGTCTTATCAGCTTCTAAAGGAAGATTATACTCGATCTTATATTGATTAGCAGTATCAACTAAAACATTATAACTGATTTGATTGCGATAAGCATTGTTTTGTCCTTCCATCGATAATTTAATTGAGCTAATTGTATTAACATCACTAGCATTATAATCATAAACTAATTTTAAATCATCGATGACATCGTTTTTAAAACCGAAAGTATAAGTTTCTTTACTAGAAAAATCATCGATTACTTCTTCTTTGGTACAACTTTTAACTAGATACCCACTATTTTCAAAACAACCAGTTAATAAAAGACACAAAGATAATAAAAATACTTTTTTCAAATTAATCACCTTTCTAATAATGATAATGATACTTTATTCTTTTCTAAATTAACTTCATCGACATAACAATCAACTATATCACCAACATTCACTACTTCCATTGGATGTTTAATATACTTATTAGTTAATTTTGAAATATGAGCCAATCCGTCATTTTTAAGACCGATATCGATAAACACTCCAAAATCAACCACATTACGAACAGTTCCTTGTAATTTCATCCCCACTTGTAAATCTTCAATATGTAATATGTCGCTTCTTAAGATTGGTTTTGGCATCTCATCACGAGGATCACGATTAGGTTTTTTTAATGATTCGACTATATCATTTAAAGTATAAATATCAGTATTTAATTTTTGACTATACTCATTAATATCGATATTTAACTTTTCAACTAATTTGTCACTTCCCAAATCTTTAATATCCAAATCTAACATTTTTAACAATTTTAAAGTTACATCATAACTTTCTGGATGAATAGCGGTTACATCTAAAGGGTTAGTACCATCGACAACTCTTAAAAAACCAATTGCTTGTTCATAAGTTTTATCAGATAATATCTTTTTAATTTCCTCTCTATTTTTAATTCTATTTTTATTCCGATATTCTAATATTTTGTCGATATTCTTCTTAGTAATACCAGATACATATTTAAATAGCGATGGACTTGCGGTATTGATATTAACTCCTACTTTATTAACGGCACTACTTACAACAAAATCCAAACTTTCTGTTAATTTTTTATTAGAGACATCGTGTTGGTAAAGTCCTACTCCAATACTTTCCGGTTCAATTTTAACTAATTCAGCTAGTGGATCTTGTAATCTTCGACCAATACTAATCGCACTTCTTTTTTCAACAGTTAATGAAGGAAATTCTTCAATAGCAATTTTACTAGCTGAATAAACACTAGCTCCTGCTTCACTAACAATTATATATTCGACTTTTCGATTAGCATCTTTAATAACATCAGCAATAAAAGCTTCACTTTCTCTAGATGCTGTTCCATTACCAATGGCGATAATATCAATCTTATATTTATCGATTAAATCTAAAACGATTTTTTTAGCTTCATCGTATTTTTTGACTGGTTCATGAGGATAAATAACAGCTATTTCTAAACTTTGACCAACAGGTGATAAAACGGCTAATTTACATCCTGTTCGGTAAGCCGGATCTAAACCTAATACCATCTTATCTTTCATTGGAGGTTGTAGTAATAATTTTTCTAGATTTTTACCAAAATTATCGATAGCTACTTCTTCGGCTTTTTCGGTTAATTCACTTCTTATTTCTCTTTCAATCGAAGGAGATATCAATCTTTTATAAGCGTCATTAATCGCATCAATAACAATATCTAAAACAAATGACTTATCATTTTTAATTATTTTAGTTTTTAAATTAGTAATTATATCTTCTTTATTAATATCGATATTAACACTAATAACTTTTTCATTTTCAGCCCGATTGATAGCTAAAATACGATGTGGTTTAATTTCTTTAACCTTTTCTTGATAATCATAATACATCTCATATGTTTTATTTTCATCATTAGCATCTTTTTTTAACTTAGTTATAATTATTCCATTACGATAGGTATAATTTCTTATCCATTTACGATAAGAAGCATTATCACTTATCCATTCAGCAATAATATATTTAGCCCCTTGGATAGCATCTTCGATTGTTTTTACTTTATCATTTAAGTATTTACTAGCAATCTCATTAATATTACCTTTAATAGGAAATGACATAATTATTTTAGCTAAAGGTTCTAATCCATTATTAATTGCATCAGTTGCTTTAGTTTTTTTCTTTTCTTTAAATGGTCGATACAAATCTTCAACTTCTACTAATTTACTAGCATTTAAAATTTGATTTTTTAATTCTTCTGTTAATAATCCCTTTTCATCAATTAATCTAATAACATCTTCTTTTCTTTTTAATAAACTAACTTGATATTGATATATCTCATCAATTTTTCTTATTTGTTCTTCATCTAAAGCCCCGGTTGCTTCTTTTCGATATCTAGCGATAAAAGGAATGGTATTACCATCACTTAATAACTTTAAAACAGCTTCTACTTGATTAACTTTTATATTTAACTCTAAACTTGTATTTTTTATAATATCTTGATTCATATTTTCTACTCCTTACTAGTAAATTATATCACAATTGAAAGAAAAAGTATTGAGAAATCAATACTTATAAAGCGTTATAACTGGACGAATTCCTAAATTTTCGTTACTAACATCGCTAACATCTATTTTTCTATTTTCAATAGCCCAAGCATAAAATGACATCGAACTGCTAGCACTTGATAACCAATAACCACCAGTTTTAGAACTATCGATATTTTCTAATAACCAACTAGGAATTTTATTATCTTTAACAACTTTAGCAATATCAGTATAAGAAGGCAACGTAGCATGCATTGGATTATAAATATCGCTATAAACTTTTTTAGTATTATCATCTGCTATCTTATAACTTCTAAGCGGTAAATTAGTCCAATTATCGGTCATTTCTTTTAATTTAACAATTGCTTCACTTGGCCCTTCTAAATTATCTGATGGTGCCCACATCGAACTATTGATAATATTTTGCGCCATTATCAAATCCACTTTCTCACCGTCATCAGCAAGAACATAAAATTTATAAACATCGGTATCATTAACCTGTATTGCAAAAACAGTACCAACTTCACAAACACCAGTATCAACACAGCTATCAATTTCTTCAATATTTGCCTCTAAATCAATAGTAGCTAACTCCTTAAGTAAAGTTCCTTTTTCAATTTGGGGTTGTTGGGATTTTATTGTGTTATAAAAGTTTTGATATTCAGAGTCATTTTGTTCATATATTTTATTATCGTAAAAATAATATTTCTTAGTATTTATATCACAACCATATAGTAAAACTTGATTATCAGTTGAATAATATACTTCATCACAAACAATATCCGATTCAACATTATTTTCTATCCAATTATTATCGATTAATGTTTTATCAAAATTGATGTCTAATTGTTGAATTGTCTGTTTTATTTTATTACTATGGTTTTGTAACGTAACTATATTTTGATCAATTTTTTCTTCTGGTTTTAAATTTTTATAAATATAATAACCAACCATAGCTAACAATAAAATAGTTAAAAAAATGCTTAATCCTTTTTTCATGTTACACCTCTATTATCAATGATATCATAATTTGATTGTTTTTTCAATTTAATAAGAAAAAATTCAAACAAAAAGTTTGAATTTGTGATAAAAGTACTAAAATGTAGTATTCGATTACATTTCTATATTGAATTATAGTAAAATACTTAAAACAATTAATGTTCTTTAACCTCATTATATCTTTTTCTGCATTCTTCAATCAATCTTAATGCATCATCTAAATTATGATAATCAAAAACTTCCACTTTAATATTTTGAAGAGTTTTGTAATTTTGAAAGAAATTTTTGATTTCATCTAAAGTAAATGTCGACAAATCAGATAAATTCTTAACTTCATTATACCTAGGATCAACATCAACAACTGATATTAACTTATAATCTTCACGACCATTATCGACAACTGATAAGTAACCAATTACACGAGCAGGAACAACACATCCTGGAAATGTTGGTTCACTTGATATAACTAAAATATCTAAAGGATCACCATCTTTAGCTAAAGTATTTTCAATATAACCATATTCAGCAGGATAAGTCATAGCAGAATATAAAACTCGATCTAATTTAATACGATTAGTTTTTTTATCAATTTCAAATTTATTTTTAGTTTTTAAAGGTATCTCAATTATAGCTTCAACTATATTACTCATGAACTTCCTCCTTGAAATTCTTAACAAATTCTTTATAAGCCTTTGTTTCTAGTTTTAAATCATACTTCAATTTTTTATTTGTTAGATTATCTAAAAAATATTTAACAAACATCGGATTTCTAACTAAGATTGGTCCTAAAATATAAGTACCATAAAAATTCTTATATTTAATTCCTTCATTTTCAAATAATGGATATTCTAATTTATCAACATAACTATTATTATTAATAAAACCCAATATTTTATTTTTAATAATATTGCCATTAATATAAACTTCTTCCATTTTTCTTTTACCTTTAGTAACATTAAAATCAAAAATATTTAAAGCTGTTTCTTCATCAATTTTATTTCCAAACATATCTAAACTATTACCTGTAACTAACATAAATTTGCCGTCTTCGATATATTTTTTTATATCTTTTTGATATTTTTTCAAATGATTTAAGGCTATTTTTTGATTATTTTCAGTACCACTTGCTATATAAACTAAATCATATTTATCAAATTCTAATTCATCATCAAGTGATAAAGTCAAAATTTGATGTTTAATTTTATTGTGTTTTAAAATATTAGATATTATTTTAATATTACCTGATTCACCGTATAAATTAAGAAAATCATAATATAAATAAGCTATTTTCATAACATGTTCCTTTCTTTTAATTGATCGATATATAAATAATTCAAATCAAAATATAAAACACAATATAAATCACCTTTACTATGTTTTAAACAATAGTCTAATGAATTTTTATAATCTAAACAATATAAGAATTTTTTACTATCAATATTAGCAGTTTTTAATCTAACCGCCAAATCATAAGCAAATGGACCTATTAAAATAATCTTTTGAATACTCTTATCATTTAATAGTTCAAAATTAATATCATACAACCATGACAGATCCTTTAAATCATAACGACCACTTATTCTAGTAAAACCAATTGCAACTGTTTTTTCCCTTTTTTTACTTTTTATATATTCTAAAGATTGATTATAAGAAAGTGGTGTTTCATTTTTACTTAATAAAACTACACCCTTATTCTCTCCAAATTTAAATTCATTTAATCTTTTAACTTTTAAAGATAACTGATTTAAACAATTAACTATATTTTCTTTAGAAACCTTATCTAAACGACAAACTGTATAACAAGCTAATAAATTATAAACATTATATAAAGCATCATTGTTTAATTTAATTAAAACATCTTCAACTTTAAATTCATTTTTTAATAATTCTGCTTCAAACTGACAAACAGGACGGTTGTAATCATTATTAGGACAATGATAATAACCTAAGTTACCATAATTAAAATAATCAAAAATTAGTTTTTTATGACAAATTGGACAATAAGATAAATCTAAAGTTTCAATTTTATTTTTCTTAGTTGAATATTTATTTTCCTTTAAACCATAATAAGTAATTTTATTTTTTTTATTAAGGCGAAATTTAGTTACTAATGGATCGTCAGCATTTAAAATTAAATGAGTCTTATCTTTAATGCTTTTATTAATCTCATCGAAAACTAATTCATAATGACCATTGCGCGCTAATTGATCACGAGATAAGTTATTAACGATAAAATATTTAGGCGTTAAATATTTAAAAACTTCTTTAACATACCTCTCATCAACTTCAATAACTAAAACATCTACTTTTGTCTTACCACTTAAATTGCTTGCATCGATTACAGCAGTTGTTACCCCATCTAACAAATTAGACCCTTTTAAATTACTACAAACTTTATAACCACTATTTTTATAAACTTCGTAAATAGTTCCTACTACACTAGTTTTACCAGTTGTTCCAGTTACAAAAATAGTCGTTTTAGGCATTTCGAAATATTTTAAAATATTTTTATTTAATTTTAGAGCAATTTTACCCGGAAATGCGGTTCCTCTTCCTAAAAGATTTAAAAAGAATTTGGCTATTTTAGCTATCATTACAATTAATACATTCATTTTCTAATCACCATTAATATTATACCATTTTTTTTAATGTTTACATTATTTATATATCTTTTTTACACATTTTTAGACAAAAACTTATAAGAATTTTAAAATATGCTATAATAATATTTAGAATGGAGAGATGATTTATGAATTTAAATGGAAAAATAGCTATTGTAACGGGTGGCGCGATGGGTAATGGTCGCGGTATCGCTGAAGTATTTTTAAAATTAGGAGCAACCGTCATTATATTAGATTATTCTGATAAATTAGGTCAAACTTTAGGCGAACTATCTAATATTTCTAAAAATGTTGTTGGATATAAGGTTGATATTACTGATAAAGATTTAGTTAAAAGTGTTGTCGATAGTATCTATCAGAAATATCAAAAAATCGACATTTTAGTTAACAACGCTGGTGTGGCTAAATTAGTTAGATTTGAAGATATGAGCGATGAAATTAGAGATTTCCATATCGATATCAATATTAAAGGAACTTGGAATGTTACTAAAGCCGTGTATCCTTATATGGTTAAAAATAATTATGGTAAAATAGTTAACTTATCAAGTGTGACTGGACCTAAAGTTGCTGATCCAGGCGAAGTTGCTTATGCAACTACTAAAGCTGCTTTAATTGGATTTACTAAAAGCTTAGCTATGGAAGGGGTTAAGAATAATATCACTGTTAATGCTATTTTACCAGGATATATTATGACACCAATGGTTGAAGGTATTGCTAAAGATAGTGATAATAATAATCCTGATAGTGTTATTAAAGGTATAGCTGATGGTATTCCAATGGGAAGA
>CALVXM010000018.1 GCA_944371305.1 uncultured Bacilli bacterium
CATCTGTTCAAATTCGATAGTTCTAAAAGTAAAATTACCAGGCGTAATTTCATTTCGAAAGGCTTTACCAATTTGACCGATACTAAATGGTAGTTTAGCTCTCATACTTCTTTGAACATTTAAAAAATTAACATATTCTCCTTGCGCATTTTCCGGTCTTAAATAAACTACACTTTTTGAATCTTGTGTAACTCCTCGATAAGTTTCAAACATTAACTTAAATTGTCTAATATCTGTAAAGTTAGATTTACCACATTTAGGACAAGGTACTTTATGTTCTTTAATATAATTAACCATCTCTTCATTAGTTAATCGATCACCGATGGAACTATTACTAAAATCATTTATTAAATTGTCAGCACGATGTCTAGTTTTACACTCTTTACAATCTAATAGCGGATCAGCAAAAGATTCGACGTGGCCAGAAGCTTCCCAAACCCGTGGGTGCATCAAAATATCAGCATCTAATTCATAAGCATTTTTACGTTCTTGAATAAATTTTTTACGCCAAGCATCCTTAATATTATTTTTTAATCTACTTCCTAATGGTCCATAATCCCAAGTATTAGCTAATCCTCCATATATTTCACTTCCCTGAAATATAAAACCATATTGTTTACACAAATTAACTAATTCTTCCATTGTTAACTCTTTCATAAAATTCCTCCTTAAAATTAAAAAAACTACTAGAAATGTAAGGACGCATGACCGTGGTTCCACCTTACTTATTCTAATAGAATCGCTTTTTTATATATTGCTCTGAAGATTCCAACCTTCGTCATCACATTGATAGTAATTATTTTAATATATCAAAATAATTAAGTCAACTATTTCTTTAATAATTTAACCAAAAAATTCTTTTTCTTAATTAAAACTTCTCCACCATCATATTTATTGTCGATATTAGTATAAACTGTATGCGCTAAATTATAAATATTTCCTAAACCAATTATAAAATTAGATTTTTTAAAAACTGGATCGATAACTATAAAGGGTACTTTACTAGAAAAATCAACCATCGCATTAGTAAAATTATCCACAGCCATCTCTTTTTGCATTCCATACAATGATGATATGAATAGACTATATTTCTTTTCTACACAAAAATTTTTGATTTCCCCTAACATCATATCTAATCGACTTAATTTATTATTTAATTCCGTTACAGATTTAACATCATCGACTTGATAATTAAAAATTATTAAGTCATAATCAGAATCTCTAATAATCGACTTTATAAGTTCAAAATTAAGTTTATCAGTTCTAGCAAACGAAATATTAGGTGAAACAATATTTTGAAGACCACAACAGTAATAATTAATAGTTTTAATATTTTCTTTATTTGATAAAATCAAAGTTTTAGCATCGATCTTAGCAAGGCTATTAGCTGATGAAATACCTGATTTTGGATAAGCAAACATTGGATATTTTACACCATTAATTTGAAAAGATGAGAAACATTCACTATTTGTTATTTTATTAACAGCATTTGTAAAAGAACTAAAATCAGCATACTCATAATTAAAGAAGAAAATACTATCATTAGCTTCCAATTTAAAACCATTGTTCATATAAAATTCTTTAACATTTACCGGTAATATTTTGGATGTAGTTAACGAAACCATTTTTTTATTTATCTCACGCCATCTTTCGCCAACTTCTTTTTGAAATAAATTTATTAAAGAAACCATATTAATAGCACTCAAAACATTTTTACCAACAATAATGCCAACTTTACATGTTTTTATATCATAAACAAATTTGTTAATTAATCTTTCAATTTCTTTATAATCATTAATATTATTATTAGTTAAAACCAAATGAACAAATATTGAATTTTGTTTTTTACTTTTAATAAAATTCAAAAAAGATCTTAATTGTTCGACACCTTTTTCATTTTCTAATGAGAAAAAGATATGAATTTTACCATCTGGTTTAATATTACTTAAATAAAATTCAAAATTTTTATTGGTTTCAAATTTATCAACATAATTATTAATAAGTGAATAAGTCAAAGAATAAGGTGAACCAGTACTAAAAGTACGATAGCCACTCACTATATCATAAGCCTTCGATTCTATTGGGGCAAATAAATATTCTTTCGTAAATTTATCTAAATTAGGCATCAATTTGTCATTGTAAATGTTAAATGATCCTATTTGCTCAACACCAAATCCATTCATTAAAAATAAAACTGTTTTTTTCATATTCATCCCTCATATTCTCTAAAATAGATTATACATCATTTTTGTCAATTTATCAAGAATTATATTTATCACAACAAATTTACTATAACTAAAACTTAGTTTATTTTTAAAACAAAAGCTTATTTAATAACATTCATCAAAAAAGTAAGATCAAATTTGATCTTACTCAACTCCTTCAAATTGTGAATTATATAAATTAGCATAAAATCCACCTTTAGCAAGTAACTCTTCATGATTACCTTGTTCAACTATATCGCCATTATTCATAACTAAAATCAAATCAGCATCTTTAATTGTTGATAATCTATGAGCAATAATAAATGAAGTTCTTCCTTTCATTAATTCATCCATCGCCTTTTGAATTAATATTTCCGTTCTTGTATCAACACTACTAGTAGCTTCATCTAAAATTAAAACTTTAGGATCAGCTAATATCGCACGAGCGATTGTTAATAATTGTTTTTGACCTTGAGAAATATTATTAGTTTCTTCATTTAATTCCATATTATAACTATCTGGTAATGTTTGAATAAAATGATGAACATAAGCTTTTTTTGCTGCTTCAATAACTTCATCATCAGTAGCATCTAATTTGCCATACCTTAAATTTTCCATAATAGATCCAGAAAATAACCAAGTATCTTGTAAAACCATTCCAAATATATGTCTTAAATCACTCCGTTTAAAATCATTAACATTCTTGCCATCAATCAAAATCTCACCATCATTAACATTATAAAATCTCATTAACAATTTAACCATTGTCGTTTTACCAGCTCCAGTTGGGCCAACAATCGCAATTTTTTGACCTTTTTTAACTTTAGCACTAAAATCATTAATAATTATTTGATCTTCATTATATCCAAATTTAACATGATTAAATGTTACATTTCCTTCAATATTATCAACAGATAATGGATGTTTAGTTTCAATTTCTTCTTTTTCTTCTAAAAATTCAAATACTCTTTCACTAGCAGCAATCATCGCTTGAACCATGTTAGACACTTGCGCTAACTGAGCAATAGGATTAGTAAAATTTTTAGTATAAGAAATAAATGATTGAATATTACCAACTGTAATCTTACCCTTTATTGCATAATATCCACCTAATATAGCAACCACTACATATCCTAAATTACCTACGAAATTCATGATTGGATGCATCATTCCAGAGAAAAACTGACTTTTCCAACCTGATTGACATAATTGTTCATTATCTTTTTCAAAATTTTTAATAACTTTGTCTTCAGCATTAAAAACTTTAATAACATTTTGCCCAGAATACATTTCTTCAATTTGACCATTAACGTGGCCTAAATACTCCTGTTGATTAGCAAAATATTTTTGACTATGTTTAACAATAAACATCGTGATAAAGGAAGCAATTGGTAAAATTAAAATTGCGACTAAAGTCATTACTGCATTAATCGATAACATCATCACTAAAATCCCAATAATAGTCGCAATTGAAGTTATTAGTTGTGTAGCACTTTGATTTAAACTCATACTCATCGTATCAATATCATTAGTAATAATTGATAAAACCTCACCATGAGTTTTTTTATCAAAATAATTCATCGGTAACTTATTAATTTTAACTGAAACTTTTTTTCTTAATTCATAAGTATATTTTTGACTAATACCAGTCATAATAAAACCTTGAATATAAGAAAATAAAGCACTAATAATATATAAACCCAAAAGGAAAGTTAAAATCGAAGCAATTTTTCCAAAATTTATTCCTGCTCCACCACTCAATTTACTAATTAATCCATTAAATAATTCAGTCGTGGCATTACCTAAAATCTTAGGACCAATTATTGAAAAAACAGTGCTGGCAACAGCAAATATGACAATTACAATTAACTGAATCTTGTATTTTGCCATACTTTTAAATAATTTTTTCAAGGTGCCTTTAAAATCTTTAGCTTTTTCTATTGTAACAGGTCTACCTCTCATTTTCTAACTCCTCCTTTGACAATTGTGAATAAGCAATTTCTTTATAAACATCGCAAGATTTTAATAATTCTTTATGATTACCAATACCGACAATATGTCCTTTATCTAAAACGATAATTTGATCAGCTTGCATAACTGTACTAATTCTTTGGGCCACAATAAAGATAGTCGCTTGTTTAGTATATTTAGCTAATTCTTTTCTTAATTTAGCATCAGTTTTATAGTCTAGTGCTGAAAAACTATCATCAAAGATATAAATTTCTGGATCAATAGCAATTGCTCTTGCAATAGCAAGTCTTTGTCTTTGACCACCAGAAACATTAGTTCCACCCTGCGAAATTTCACTTTTAAATTTATCATTTTTATTATCGATAAATTCTAAAGCCTGACTAACTTCAGCTGCTTTTTTTATTTTATCTTTATCCAGTTTATCTAAACCAAAACCAATATTAGATTCGATAGTTCCTGAAAATAAAATTCCTTTTTGTGGTACATAACCAATTTTATCGCGTAATTTTTCAAGTTCAACTTTTCTTATATCTACTCCATCAATTAATATTTTTCCACCAGTAACATCAAAAAATCTTGGAATTAAATTAATCAATGTTGATTTACCAGATCCCGTCGATCCAATAAAAGCCGTTGTCGTTCCCGGAGTAGCTTTAAAACTAATATTTTGTAAAACATCTTCTTCTGCATCAGGATATCTAAAATAAACATCTTTAAATTCGACAAAACCTTTTAATTCACTATTAAATTTTAATGGTTTTTCTATTTGCTTAATCGATGAATCCTTATCTAAAACTTCACCGATTCTTCTTAATGATACAAAAGCTCTTGGAACCATGATAGAAACCATCGAAATCATCAAGAAAGACATAATTATTTGCATTGTATAAGTAATAAAAGCAATTAAAGTACCTACCTGAATACTACCAGCATCAATTTTACTTGCTCCAACCCATACAATCAATACACTTACACCATTCATAATAAACATCATCGATGGCATCATAATTGTCATAACTCTATTGACAAATAGATTAACTTTCATTAAAGACTTATTCGCCTCATCAAAACGTTTTTCTTCGTGTTTTTCTGTTCCAAATGCTCTAATAACTGGAATACCAGATAAAATCTCTCTTGATACCAAGTTAACCTTATCAATTAATTTTTGAACTTTATTAAATTTTGGCATAGCTAAACCAAATAATATAATAACAAATCCAATAATTGTTACAACTGCTAAAGCGATAATCCAACTCATATCATTACCACTTACTTTAGCTAAAGCACCTATTCCCATAATTGGAGCAAAGAAAACTATACGCATTAACATAACTATCAACATTTGGATTTGTTGAATATCATTAGTACTTCTTGTGATTAAAGAAGCTGTAGAAAAGCTTTCAAACTCTTTATTAGAATAAGTCATTACTTTATTGACAACCTTACTTCTTAAATCACGACTGAAAAAAGCAGCAATACGACTAGTTAAAAATACTGAGGCTATCGTTAAAGCCATAGAAGCTAAAGCTAACCCTAACATTTTTAAACCAGTTTTAGCAATATAACTTAATTGCATACCTTCAACATCAAGTCCTATTTTTGTATATTCATTTTTTAAATAAACAATAGCTGTTTGTTCTAACAAACTAACCTTATCATCAGAATAATTTTCATTTAACTTATTAATAAAATTATCATGTTGATTTAAATCCATTACACTTAAAAAATCATAAATACTCATTCCATCTGGTATTTGTAACCCCATAGTTGTCGAATCAAAACTTTCGCTAGAAGTATTAAAAACCATAATCATTGGTAGGGTAACAATACTTTTCAAATCATTTTTATCAACATTATCATTTAAAATATATAAATTTTGCTCACTTAATAATGGATAATCATCTATATATTCGTTATTATTTTTTGAAATCAAAGTATAACTATTATTTACTTTGTCTTTACTTTCACTATTCATAAATAATAATAGTTTATTATATTCTTCTTCAGTAATAACTTCCGGGACTGGTGAGGATATTCCGCTTTGTTGAATTCCAATATTAACAATATCAGAAGTATATTCTGGCAAAGTTAAATCACAATTAGCTTGCATAAATAGTAAAATTAAAACTAAAATTATATACAAACTATACTTCTTTAAAATACTTAAAACATGTTTCATTAATTTCCTCCTTGTACATTATTAAATATTTTTTTTATAACATTATAAAAAATATTTAATTCATCTTTATCTATACCTGCTATCATTTTACTTTCCATATTTTTTGCTTGTTTAAACATATCGTTTATTAACAAAATACTCTTATCTGTCAAACTTATTTCTTTATTCCTTGCGTCAATTTGACTAACTGTTCTTTTAATGAAATTTTTATTTTCTAATCGGTTTAAAATACCATTTACAGTTGGATTAGTAAGTTCAAACTTTTTTTCAATATCTCTTTGATTAATAACTTTACCTTTATTTTTATATAAATACATCAAAATATGTGCTTGAGTACTAGTTAAATCAATTTTTTCTAAACTTCTATTTAAATTTTTTTCCATTATGTGGAAAATACTCTTTAAATAAAACCCTATCTCCCTATCCATAGCATCACCTCTATTATGGAAATAAATATATAGCACGCTATACATTATATGATATTAAATCAAAAATGTCAACAAAAAACATCTTTGTTTTATTAACAAAGATGTTAAATATTATCCATATTTTCAACTATATATAATCCATCAACTGTCGTAATAAGGCGATGTCCTTCATCTAAATATTGAGAAACATCAACATCAAAAATGCCACCTTTAATAATCACCGTTGAAGTACTATCAACATCAAATATTTTACCAGAATCACCAAAAATAAAGTTTCCTCCCAGAATTGTCAAAGTACTATTTTTTACAACCTGATGATTTCCTACAATGTTACCACCACTTATAACTATATTACTACCATTACTTGCAGTAATCTTTGCATTAATATCACCACCACTAATCGTAAGTGAACCTTCTGTAGTTTCAATAATACCATTGATGCTACCTCCATCGATAGCAGTTACCCCTTTATAAGATGTTGAAATCGCCTCTGAAATGGTACCAGAATTGATAGTTACATTCCCACCAATATTGTTAACTGATTTATACACAAGAAAACCTTCTGGATCCGTCATTTCAAAAATCAAACCATCTACTTTATTATTTACTCCATTTTCATCGACATAACTAATTTCGGGTGTAACAACTTCAGGATTACCTGGTTCCTCCGGAGTTTGAATTTCTCCATCAACACTAAAAATGCCATCTGGTTGTAATTCATATTTATTATTATTACTTTCAATAACTAACTCTGTCACCTTACCATTAATATATGTTACTTTTTCAACTTTAGCATTTCCCAAATTAACCATTTTACTTACTTCATCAATAGTTACTCCATCTTCATCTGTGCATATATCAATACTTCCATCTAGTTGTGCTCTCATCGCTGATGTGGCACAGTAATTATTGATACCACTCATTATCATTTCTGATTCCGATAAACCCGCACTTTTTCTAGCATCATCAATCACATTTAATATGATTGGAGTAGCAATAAGAGCAATAATTGCTAATATTATTATTACCGCTAATAATTCGATTAATGTAAATCCGCATTTCTTCATAAATATTCTCCTCACTTCTACTATGTTTTCTAACTATTTATTATACATTCACATTTTAAACTATAATACGCTATAAGTCAATATTAACTTTTCATTTCTTTAACTGTTTTAAAGTTGATAAACTAAAAGATAATAAAAATATAATTATTTTTTTCATAGTTACCTACTTAAAACGATTATCACATAAAAAAAGAGTTTTAATAAAACTCCTAAAATGGCATTTTAAAGTTACCGTTTTTAAATTGTTTCATCATTAATTTCATTTGTTCAAATTGTTTTAGCAAACGATTTACTTCTTCAATACTTCTGCCACTTCCTTTAGCTATCCTTTGTTTTCGGCTCGCTTTTAAAATATCAGGATGTCTTCTTTCATAAGGTGTCATTGATAATATAATTGCCTCTACGTGAGCCATATCTTTAGGATCAATTTGAATATTATTAAGTCCCATTTTCTTAGCACCAGGTAACATTTTTATAATATTCTCTAATGGACCTAATTTTTTTATTTGTTTTAATTGAACTAAAAAATCTTCTAAATCAAATTTACCCTTTTGCATTTTTTTAGCTGTAGCAACCGCTTCGTCATCCATAATTCCTTCAGCTTTTTCAATCATGCTCATAATGTCACCCATATCTAAAATACGAGTAGCCATTCGTTCCGGATAAAATTCTTCTAATCCATCCATTTTTTCTGATGTTCCGACAAATTTTATTGGAACATTAGTTAAATGTCTAACTGATAAAGCCACACCACCTTTAGTATCACCATCTAGTTTAGTTAGTATTGCACCAGTTAAATCTAATTTCTCATTAAAACCTGTTATAACATTAATAGCATCTTGCCCGGTCATACTATCAACTACTAATAATATTTCATCAGGATTAACAATTTGTTTAATATCATTTAATTCATTCATTAACTCTTCATCGATATGTAATCTTCCGGCAGTATCGATTAGGATATAATTAAAATTATTTTCTTTGGCATACTTAATAGCATTAGTAACAATTTCCCTGGGATCTTTTTTCCCTTCTTCATAAACCTCGATGTTTAATTCCTTACCTATTTGTTTTAATTGATCGATGGCAGCTGGTCTATATACATCACATGCTACTAATAATGGTTTTTTATTGTATTTTTTTCTCAATAGTAAACTAAGTTTACCAATTGTCGTAGTTTTACCACTACCTTGTAATCCTACTAACATCAAAACATTTAAGCTTTTATTAGTAACTAAATCTTTCTTTTCACCACCTAATAAATCTACCAATTCATCTTTAACTATTTTGATAAATAACTCACTAGGTTTTAAACTATTAGATACTTCTTCTCCTAATGCTTTTTCTTTAACATTATTAATAAATTCTTTAACAACCTGGTAATTAACATCAGCCTCAAGTAAAGCCAAACGTAATTCTCTTGTTATATCACTAATATTATCTTCCGTAATTTTGCCATATCCTTTTATTTTATTGACAACACTAGTTAATCTATCTCCTAAACTTTCAAACATTTCGCATCACCTTTAACAATTATACTATATTTTAATTAAAAAATAAATTAAAAAATTGTACCTAAATAGTACAATTAAACATTGGAAACATTGTGGTAGACATTAGAAACATCTTCAACATCATCTAACATAACTAACAATTTTCTAAATAAATCTAAATCTTCACCAATTAATTCTACTTTTTCTTTAGCTAACATAGTAATTTCATCCATGTCAAAAACGACATTTGGTAAAACTTTAGTAATACATTCTTTGATTTTAAATAAATCCTGTGGATCACCATAAATAACCACATCATCATCTTCTTCAATATCAATAACATCAATATCATCTAAGATTAAAGCATTTAAAGTTTCATCAATACTCAATCCTTTAAACCCAACTACACATAAGTTATCATAATTATAAGAAACACTTCCCACATTACCCATTTTAATATGGCATTTATTGACAACAGCTCTTAATTCACTAACTGTACGATTAACATTGTCAGTTAAACATTCAACAATTAAAGTAGAACCAGAAGGCCCAAACAATTCATAACTGTTTTTAATATAAGTTTCATCAACACCACTATTAACTTTGTCGATAGCTCTTTTAATAATATCTTGTGGAACTTGCTCTTTTTTAGCTCTTTCTACTAATCGTTTTAAAGATGAATTAGCTTCTAAACTTGTTCCACCATTTTTAGCAGCCTGATAAATTTCTTTAGCATACATACTATAAATCTTACCACGAGCTGCTCCCGTTTTTTGAATACTTGCTTTTCTTACTTCATAAGCTCTTCCCATTTAAATCACCACCTATATTTTACATTTATTTCAATTTTTTTTCAACACCTAAAATCATTTCATTTAAAATATCATCTTTTTTTAAAAAATCACTCAAATCAATATTTAAAAACTCATCTTCTTCAAAAGGAGTAGCAGAAATTTTAACATTTGGAAAGTGATAATTGATGCGATAAAAATTACGCAATAATTTCTGCGTTAAATTATTTTGAATTCGAAGATGTTCAAACATAAATTTCTCTTTAACGATTTGTGCTTGGGCAAAATCTAAATTTTCTCTATTAATAATATATTCTAATTTTTTAAGATATGCTTGTTTTTTTGCATTATACCTAATTGGTTAAAAAGAAACCACTTTAACTTTCATAATTCCCATATCATAAATTTCTTTTAAAAATAACGATAAACTTAATACTGCAGCAGGTGAGACATCACTTATATTTTCTGGATAATAAAAAGATTTATTCTCTTTAAAGTCAATATATTCGCTATTTTCATTTTCATATACACCCTTATTAATTTTATATAATAATCATTTTACTTTTTTGCTATAATCACTAGTTTTATCGCTGTTTTTATCCTGAACAGCAAAAATATAACAAACACCTTCACTAATTCCATAACTAATAATAGGTAATTCATAAAAATAATTACCATCAGTAATTTTAGCAACAAAACAATAAGGACTTTCTTGATTATATGATTTGATTTCTATTTCTAATTTTGAAGACAAAAAAGAAATAGTTTTATTTGTTAACAAACTATTTTTAACAAATTCAATATTTCTTTTAAGATATAATTCAATATTATTAAAATCACTAAAAGTTAAATTAGAAAACAAATAAACTAATTTTTTTAAAACATCATATTCGTTATCAAAATCAAATAATAAAAGAAATTCCTTAATATATTTAAAAAATAAATCTTTATTCTTTATTTTAATAATAATATTATCTTCACAAATATCTTCAGTTGTTATTTTAAAATGTATGTTATAAACAAAATCACCAATTTTAACTTGACCAGTTTCACATTGACTAAAAAAAGAAAGAAGTAAATCATCCATTTTGCGCTTTTTTTAAAGCATCACGAGCTGCATTTTGTTCTGCTTCTTTCTTACTATGAGCAACACCCTCACCATAAATAATATCATCTATTTTTACAATCACTTTAAAAGTTTTATTATGAGCAGGTCCTATTTCATCGACAACTACATAATCTAACGATCTTTTATCAGTCTGAACTAATTCCTGTAAAATAGATTTATAATCGTTATCAAAATTTATCGTCTTATTTTCAATTAAAGGAATAATATTAGTATAAACAAAATCTTTAGCAACATCAAGGCCTTGATCTAAATAGATTGCACCAATTAAGGCCTCAAATATATCAGCAACAATCGCTTTCCGATTTCTCCCACCATTTTCCTCTTCACCGTGACCTAATCTTAGATATCTATTAAGATTTAGCCTAATAGAATATTCATATAAAGCATCTTCACACACATATTTAGCTCTAAGTTTCGTCATAACCCCTTCTTCATATGATGTATTTTTATATAAATATTCGCTCATTATCACTTCTAAAACAGCATCTCCTAAATATTCTAACCGCTCATAACTCTCTTCATTATGTTCGTTAGCATAAGAAGTATGAGTTAAAGCTTTCAAATATAATTTTTCATTTTTACTCCTTATTTTTAATAAATCTAATAATTCCATAATAAGTCACCAAAACAATTATACTATAAAATTACCTAAAAATAAAATTTACTTTTTATTTTTTTTCTAGTATAATTAAATTATGAAATATTTTTTATTAGGATTAATTAAAACTTATCAAATGCTACCAGGTCCATGGCATAATATGTGTAGACATCAACCTACTTGTTCTAATTATGGACTAGAAGCAATTATAAAACATGGCAGTTTTAAAGGAAGTATTCTAACCATTAAAAGAATTTTAAGATGTAATCCATTTGGTACTAGTGGCTATGATCCAGTTCCAGAAAAGAAAGAGGTTATAAAATGAAAAAATTAATTTTATTATTATTAAGCATTTTCCTTTTAACAGGTTGTTTTAAAAGAGATACAATGGAAGATATTAATATTTATACAACTATTTATCCTTTACAGATGATTACCGAAAGACTATATGGACAATACGCTAATATTGAAAGTATCTATCCAAATGGCGTTAACATTCAATTGGAAAACTGTGAAGAATGCGATAATTTATTGTATACTTTAACCGATAAACAATTAAGTGATTATAGTAAGACAGATTTATTTATCTTTAACTCTTTGTTATATGAAGGAAACTATATTCAAACAATGTTCGAACACAACAAAAATTTAAAAATAATCAATGCAGCTGATAATTTAAATGAAAGTGATTTTTATGGTTTAGAAGAAATATGGTTTGATCCATCACGACTATTAACTTTAGCTCGTAATATCAAAAACGGTTTTAACGAATATATCGATAATTTCTATCTAAAGCAAGATATTGAAAACAATTTTAATAAATTAAAAGAAGACTTAGATAAAATCGGATCAAAATTATCCGATACAACTAAAAATGCCGAAAATAAAATCATTGTTGTCGGTAATGATGTATTTAAATTTTTTGAAAGGGAAAAATTTGGCTTAACTGTTTATTCATTAGAGGAAAATGAAAATCTAACTCAAAAAACAATCGATGATGTAAAATCATTAATACAAAATGGTACAATTAAATATATTTATATTAGACAATATGACGAACCTAACGAAACAATAAAAAAACTAATCGAAAATACTGATGTCGAAGTAATCAAACTTCATATGTTAACAAATTTAACAGAAAATGAAATAAGTAACAAAAAAGATTATTTTTCGATTATGGAAGAAAATATTGAATTATTAAGAAAAAATCTATATAACTAAAAGGAGGTATATGTTTATGTGGATTATATTAGTTATTGTCATAGTCGTTATTTTAATGTCAGTTAAACAAATTGACGAATATGAACGTGGCGTCAAATTTACAACCGGTAAGTTTAGCAAAATAATGGAACCAGGTTGGAGACTAGTAATACCAATTTTCCAGTCATTTAAAAAAGTTGATATTCGTACTAAAGCTGTTGATGTACCTGAACAAGAAGCCATCACTAAAGATAATGTGTCAGTAAAAATTAATGCTGTTATCTACTACAAAGTTTTTGATGCTTCTAAATCAATACTTGCTGTTGAAAATTTTCGCTACGCTGTAAGTCAATTAGCACAAACAACAATGCGTAATGCTGTTGGTGCTGTATCATTAGATGAATTATTGGGGGAAAGAGAAAAAATATCAGAAGAAATTTGCCGTGTAATTGATCAAGCTACAGATCCATGGGGAATTAAAGTAGAAAATGTTGAATTAAAAGATATCGCCCTACCTGAAGAAATGAAACGAGTTTTAGCTAAAGCCGCCGAAGCTGAAAGAGAAAAAACCGCTGTTATCACTAAAGCGCAAGGTGAAGTTGAAGCTTCTCAAAATTTAGCTAAAGCCGCCGAAATTATGTCAAGTACTCCAGGGGCTTTACATTTAAGAACTTTAGCTACTCTAAACGATATTAGTTCTGATCAATCAAATACAATTGTATTTGCTGTACCTCTCGAAATATTACGGGCTTTTGAAAATAATGATATAACTAAGATAATTAAAAAATAAAAGGTAGAACTTCTATCTTTTATTTTTTATTAATATATTTTCTTTATATAAATATAATTTATTAGGTGATTATATTGCAATACATTGGAATTATTGGTAGAACAGATAAAACCAAAGTAACATTTAATCAAGAAGTAATTAACGTTATTTATAAATATGGATATATACCATTAGGTATCATTGCTACCATAGACAAAAATAATTTAGAAAATTACCTACCACTAATTAAAATGTGCGATGGGTTTATCCTACAAGGAGGTACAGATTATTATGACATTGACTTAGCAATTACAAAATATTTATACCAAAATAACATTCCAACTTTAGGCATCTGTCTTGGCATGCAAACAATGGCTATGTGCTTTGATGGAATAATGAAAAATATTAAAAAACATAAAAGTAAAAAATTATATGTCCACCAAATCAATATTAATAAAAGCTCTAAACTTTACAATATAATTAAAAAAGAAAAAATTATGGTAAACAGTAGACATAAATCTTATATTGAAAAAACTAATCTTAAAATATGCGCTACTAATAAAATTATTGAAGCAATAGAAGATGATACCAAAAATTTTTTTATTGGCGTACAATGGCATCCAGAAACTCTAATGGATGAAAACAGCATTTTATTATTCAATTCCTTCTTTAAAACAATAAAAAGTCAAAAAAATGAAAAAATTTAAGAAAAGTACTTGTCAAAATATAAAAAATAAGGTATACTTAAATAGCATTTTGGTTTTGGGCCTGTAGCTCAGTTGGTTAGAGCACACGCTTGATAAGCGTGGGGTCATAGGTTCAAGTCCTATCAGGCCCACCACTTACGCCTTAATAGCTCAGTCGGTTAGAGCACTTGACTGTTAATCAAGGGGTCGTAGGTTCGAGTCCTACTTGAGGCGCCATTGGCCAGTTGGTGAAGTGGCTTAACACACTGCCCTTTCACGGCAGCATTCACGGGTTCGAATCCCGTACTGGTCACCAAGAAGCTAGAAATAACCATCGTTTGATGGTTTTTTTTGTATTTAAATACAACAATCTCTCTACTAATTTATATAATTTCATAATAAAAAGTCCTCAACAAATTTACTTGAAGACTTTTTAGTAAATAAAATTTTATTTTAATTTACCTTTAACACCTTTACTACCATTAAAATTGCTTAAAATATTAGTATCAAAAGAGAAAGTTTTTTGATGTTTTAGTTTATATTGTTTAATAGCTAAAGTAATCATCTCATCCAATAATTGTTCATATGATTTATCAGTCTTTTCCCATAGATAAAATGATAAACTTCCAGGAATTGTATTAGGTTCATTGATATAAACTTTTTTACTCTTACCATCAATCAAAAAATCAATTCGACATACACCACTTAAATTTAAGGCTTTAAAAGCATCTTTAGCTATTTTTTGAACTTTCAAAGTCGTCTTTTCATCTAATCTAGCTGGAATAACCCTATTGGCACTTGCCATCCCCTTAGAAGAAGTTCCTTTTGTTTTAGAACTACCTAAGTATTTGTCTTGATAAGTTAAAAATTCAGCAGTACTCATTACTTCTTCCAAAACACTAGTTTGTTGGTTTTGATAATTACCTAAAACACTACAATTAACTTCAACTAAATTTTCAATTGCTTTCTCAACTACTATTTTAGTATCATAAGTAATAGCTTCTTCAATAGCACTTTCCAAATTCTTTTGATCTTTAACAAAAGTTATTCCTACACTACTTCCTAATGAAGCAGGTTTTACAATGACAGGATAACCTAATTTTTTAACATCTTTAATAATTTGTTCTTTATCCAAATAATAATCATTATCGAAAAACCATGTATACGGTACAACTGGTAAATCTAAGCTAGCAAAAACTTGTTTCATAACAACTTTATCTTGACCCAAACTTGATCCTAAAACACCACTTCCAACATAAGGTACTCCTACCATTTCTAAATATCCCTGTAAAGTACCATCTTCCATATTATTACCATGAACAACTGGTAACACAATATCCAAATCAGCCACAACTGTTTTAAAAAAACCTAAAGATTGTAATCTAAAAGCACCATTGCGATTATATAAAACTACTTTCTTAGCATATCTTTTTAAAGTATCAAAATCACGATACAAATCAATATCTGCAAGCATTTTACCTGTATACCAAGTTCTATCTTTTGCTATATAAATTGGATAAACATCATATTTTTCTTCATTTAAATGATTCATTGCTTGAACCGCTGAAATAATACTTACCTCGTGTTCAACAGTTGGACCACCAAATATAACTCCTACCTTAATTTTCATTATTTATCATCTCCTATAAAACTTCTTAAAACTCTAACAGTTTGATCAAATCTTTCTAAATAAGCATAATGAGTGCATCCTTCATAAACAACCAAACCACAGTTGCTTATTAATTTTTCAAGTTCATAAGCATCATTTATATTAACAGCCTGATCCATAGTCCCCCAAATAAGTAATGTTGGACATTTTATTTTATTCAATTGATTAGAAATATCATAATTAACATGTTCAACCATTATCTTTCTCATCATTTCACTAGAATTTTTATAATCAGTCGAACCAATATGTTTTTTAGCAAATCCTTCTAATTTATTTAACACTGGAACTTTTTTAGCAGTTTTTAAAACTTTAGTCTTTAAAGAATTTTTAACAATATTTTTCTTATAAGGGCTTGCTAAGCAAACCAATTTTTTAACTTCATATTTAGTTGCATATAACAAAGCAATTTTCCCCCCAAAAGAATGGCCGATAATAATTGGATTACTAGCACTTAATTTTTCAAGCAATTCATGCAACATTGAAACATAATCATCGACTGTCCAAACATCTTTAGGTTCTTCACTATTTCCAAAACCAGGTAAATCCAATATTATAATACGATTATCGCTAAATTGATCGCCAATTCCTTTCATCATTTGAATATTTTGTCCCCATCCATGTAATAAAACAATTGGCTGACCATCTTTAAATCCATAATCGATATAATTGACATTAATTCCTTTTATTGTCATCATCTCACCTTTAAACATTATAACATTTTTTTTGCTATTTTTAAACCTTTTACTATAATTTTACTTTGTAATTTTAATAATCATATTTTCAATTTTTAGATTTTCTACAATTTTGTTGCTAGCATACAATTTTATTTTTTTTATCTTAATTCCTTCCAATTTTAAATTTATAGCCTCATTCCTATAACCATTATCTATTAAAATTTCTAAATATTTACTTTTAAATTTATTTAAATTATCGAATTGATAACGTTTTTTTATCCTATCAGCATATAATTCATTAATATATGGTTCAATCCAAATCACATTCAAATTAGAAAAATATTTATCAAAATTATTAGTCGAAATATTTTTATTTAAAAATTCTAAAATATAAAAAGAATATTCCTCATTTTCATTAAAAGCTGTAATGATTTTATCTTCCTTAAAATTAAGTAAAAGAAAAATACAAATGGCTAATATTAAAATTTTTTTCATAAACTTCACCATTTGTATTTTGAACTTTTTTTATAAATTTAAACTACTATTTTTTTATTTCATCAATATTGACACTTCTTTTATGTTTGATAGGTTCCCATACTAAATCTTTTTTAAATAAGCAAATTGCGTTGATTGGTATCCAAGTCAAAATAAAGAAAGTAAATAATAAGATCCCAGACATAATCTCTTTAACACTTTTTTTATTATATTTTACGACAAATATGTTAATTGCCACATTAGCCAAATATGCAATAAAGAAAAATAGAATACCATACGAATACATATAAGCAAATACATCATATAATTGAATATTAGCAAATCTAAAAATAATTAAAACGATTGTTAAAAGTGTTGCTACAATTTGCATATATGGTGCCATAAAAGATAAAAGCATATCTAAACAAGGTAAAAAACCTGTCTTACTATAGGTTCTTATCAAACTTTTATTATAAGTTCTAAAACATTGAATGTTACCCATAGACCATCTTTTTCTTTGTTTCCAAGATGCTTTAAATTCAGTTGGTTGTTCATCATAAGTAATAGCATCTTCAACAAACATGATTTTAATGCCATTTAAAGCACATTGAGCTGTAAATTCAACATCTTCAGTCAATGTTACAGTATTGAATCCAAATTCATCAATGACCTCTTTTTTTACCATAAATCCAGTACCATTAATACTAGATGATCCCCCCATTTGCATACGGGCTTTACTAAAGAAAAAGTTTTGAATCCAATAAAATATTGAATAACTACCACTTATCCAGTTATCACTTGGATTTTTACTATCTCTAAAACCTTGGGCAACTTTATGACCTTCACATAAAGCATCGTTCATTCGCGCTAAAAATTCAGGATGAACAACATTATCAGCATCAAAAATAATATAAGCATCAATATCTTTTTTGCTTGACAATTTATCAAAAGTAAATCTTAAAACTTCACCTTTAGATTTTGTTGGAACTGTACATTTAATAATCTTAGCGCCAGCTTCTTTAGCTACTTTTTCAGTCGAATCCGTACAATTATTTGGAATAACATAAACATCAAATAAATCTTCTGGATAATCTTGTTTTATCAAACTTTTAACTAAATTTTCAATAACATTTTCTTCATTTCGTGAAGCAATTAAAATCGCAAACTTATGCTTTGGTTTATGTTTTTTTATCAATTTTTTATGAATATTTTTAAATCCAAAAAAACCGGTTATTAAAAAATAAAGTCCATAAGTTAAAGAAAAAATAAATACAATATAATATAATATTTGAATCATGAAATTTCACTCCTAATTTTTTTAATCGAGTATATTATACCATATTTTTGTATATTTACAAAACTATAAATATTTCTTCATTTTTTCAATAGCTTGCTGTTGAAATTTCAAAAAATCATTAGCTTGTTTGATAATTTTTTTATCGGTTTCATCGTTATATTTACTTATCTTTTTTTCCGTATCTAAAGTTCCAATAGTAAATCCTTTAATCAACATATCAGCAATACTACTATCACTATTATCAAGCAAAACATCTTTTTTAATTCCTAATGTAGAACTAACCTTAGCCATCATACTAGTTTTTTTAAGAGAAACTTTTTCTTTTTTTAATTGTTTTTTAAATGATTTATAAAATTCCTCATACTCTTTTAAAATATCTTCTAAGTCTTTAAGTATTTTATTATCTTTTCCTTTTAATTCATTAAGCAAAGTTTCGATAGTATAAGTAGCCATTTCACTATCTTGATACATATGCTCTAATAATTCATTATTTTCTTTCATTTTATCATCTCCATATATATTTTTATCAACTTTAAAAAAATATATACAAAAAGAATTAGTTTTCTTCTAATTCCTCGTCTGATAAAATAGCTAAATCGTCTAATTCTTCACTGTCGTCTAATTCTTCATCTTCAATAACATCGTCAATATCTTCTTCATAATTTTCTTCGATATCATCGTTTTCTTCATCTATTTCTTCATCTTCATCATCTTCTTCATCCAAAATAATATCAACAGGATTTTTCTCTCTTAAATCCCACTCATTATTTTCTAAAAAAACAAATCTTTTATCGGTTGATAATGATGTATAATATTCTCCTATTTTGTCAGAAAATTCCTCGTCAGTTAAATCTAACAGATCACATATTTTTCTAAAAATTGTAGGAGTATTTAATGGTTTATTTTCCTCTTTTAAAATTAATTCAGTTAAATCAGTGTATGATAAAATTTCTAAATCTTCTTTTGCCATATTTTTAATCAAAATAATTACCTCCTTGTATAAAATACATCAGTCCCATTTTAACACATTTTTAAAATGTGTCAAGACTATTTTTATAATATGTCGTAACTTGTCAAAAATATACTATTTTTTTAACAAATTTAATCTATATATCACTTCTTGTTCAGTTGTAATTATCTTATATTTTAAAATCAGCAACTCTTTTTCTATTATTATATAATCAGTTAAAATATCTAAATTGATTCTTTTATTATAATTCTTAATCATACAATACCCATTAGTACATTTATTTGCTTCAAATTCTAAATAAAATAAATATTCAGCACTTTCCCGTTTCATTGTAAATTTTTTATCAATAGTTAAAGTTGTTTTAAACTCTTTTTCTTGATAAATTAACTTATTATTATTTAATAAAGCATTATATTCTTCCATACTATTACAATCATTAGTTTTTAAAATGACTTCAATCTTAACTTTACTCATAATATCACGTTCCAATCAGTAATTATATCATAAATTTATTTTAAAATCACTTATATTTTTGATAATTTAACTAATAATAAATATAGGTGATTTTAGGTGAAAAAATTTAAAAAATTAATTAAATGGCCCTTAATAATATTAGTGTTTTGTTTTATTATATACAGTGGTATTTATTTGTATGCTTGGATAACTCCAAAATTAACTATTAATAGCGCTAAAAGTTATTACTTTTATGATAAAGATGAGAATTTAATAACCGGTACTGATGAATGGATTAGCTATGAAAATATCGATAAAGACGTAATAAATGCAACAATATCAATTGAAGATAAAAAATTCTTCTCACATCATGGCTTTGACTTTTTAAGAATCGCCAAATCGATGTACAATAATATCATTAGTGGCACAAGAAATGAAGGAGCCTCAACTATAACTCAACAATACGCTAAAAACCTATATTTAGATTTCGATAAAACTTGGAAACGAAAAATAAATGAAGCTTGGCTCACAGTTAGAATGGAAACTCACTATACTAAAGAGGAAATTATTGAAGGATACCTAAATACAATTAACTATGGTGGTATCTTTGGTATTGAAAATGCAAGCAAATATTATTTTGGCAAAAGCGCTTCTGATTTATCTATAGCTGAAGCAGCAATGTTGGCAGGAATTCCTAACAATCCGACAGAGTTCTCACCTTTCGTCAATTTTGAATCTTCTAAAAAAAGACAATTAACCGTTTTAAAAGCTATGCAAAGAAATAAATATATTACTGAAGAAGAAGTAAATAAAGCTTACGAAGAACAATTAGTTTTCGATAATAAAGAAGATAACAGTAAATTAGATTCAATTATGTATTACCAAGATGCTGTCATAGAGGAATTAAAACAAATATCTTCCATTCCTTCATCGTTAATACAAACCGGAGGACTTAAAATATATACTAATTTAGATGTTAAAGCCCAAGAAGCTATCGAAACAACAATCGAAGAAAATATAAATTCAGATATTCAAGTAGCAAGTATTATTATGGATCCTAATACTGGAGCAGTATTAGGATTAGTAGGCGGAACAGACTATAGCAAAAGCCAATTTAATCGTGCTTTATCAGCTAATAGAAGCGTTGGCTCAACAATTAAACCATTTTTATATTATGCAGCTTTAGAAAATAATTTTACTGCATCAACAACCTTTACTAGTGAAAAAACAACTTTTGTCTTTTCTGAAAACCAAACTTATAGTCCAACCAATTATGGTGATCAATATCCTAACAAAGAAATATCTTTAGCATCAGCTATTGCTTATTCTGATAATATTTATGCTGTCAAAACTCATCTTTTTTTAGGTAGCGATGTTTTAGTTGAGATGATGAAACGAGTTGGTGTCACCTCTAAATTAGATAGTATTCCATCATTAGCGTTAGGTAGTCAACCTATTAGTCTAATCGAAATGACTAACGCTTATTCAATATTAGCCAATGAAGGATATAAAGTTGAACCATTCTTTATAAGAAGAGTTGAAGATATCAATGGTAATGTTTTATATGAACACAAAGAAAGTAAAGAAGCCGTTTTAAACAAAAGCATAACTTATATTTTAAATGAACTTTTAGCTAATACATCTAATCCCAAATTTATCAATTATACCTATCCTACTTCTTATGTCATTGCTAATAAATTAACTAAAAAATATGCCATTAAAACTGGTACTACTGATTATGATCATTTAGTATTTGGTTATAACAAAGATGTCGTTGTAAGTGTCTGGAGTGGTTATGACGATAATCGTAAACTATCAACTGGTGATGCCACTAATAATAAAAATCTTTGGGCAGATATTATCGAAAAATATTTAAAAGATAAAGAAGATAATTGGTATTCAATGCCTAATAATGTAGTTGGCGTCTTAGTCGATCCCTTAACCGGTAAATTAGCTACTGATGATACTAAAAATAGTACCATTCAGTACTATCTAAAAGGTACTGAACCTTCAAACAACTATAATTTAGATGATGCTGTTCCTACTATTAAAGTTGAAGAATAAGTGTAAATGTATTGATATTTATCCATAGAATATTGTAAATTATATCAATTTAATGATATAATTAAAAATAAGAAAAGAGGATAGATAAATTATGAATGAAAATAACCAAAATAATCAACAAAATATAAATAGTACTTCACAAACTAATGTGAATCAAAATAATATAAATTCAAATCCATATATTAATAATATACAAGCTAATATGAATATGCAAAAAACTGTTAACAATGTTCAACCTAGTATGAATAATCAAAATAACGTTAACAATGTTCAACCTAGTATGAATAATCAAAATAA
>CALVXM010000019.1 GCA_944371305.1 uncultured Bacilli bacterium
AACCCCAATTCAGTACAAAACCGAATTAGGGTTTTAGAAAATTCTTTTTTAGTGTCTACTTTTTATTGACTTATTCATTAAATTTGTTTAATCTTCTTTTTCTATAATTTTTTCTAATTCAATTCCTATTTTTTCTACGATTCCAACAACCAAAGCATTACCCATCATGAAATTCCTTTTTTTATCTGTCATACCTGTATTAGTCCAATTATCTGGAAAGCAATTTATTCTCTCACATTCAATAGGAGTTAATAATCTAATCTTTTTAGTTTTATAATCTTCAACTATATGAGTAGTTCTACTTATTCCACCCTCACTAGTTAACATTGTTCTAGCTGGGGCCTCTAAATTATCGGGACATGGCATAGCACCTTCAGTATAGAAATATTCTTCTCCATTAGGTTTAACTCTTGGAATTCTTTTATTACCTTTTAAGTATTCAAACTTTTTATATGCTTCATCACTTAAGAAGAACTTTTTATCTATTTCTTCATGTTGTATAATTTTCTTTAATGGAAAAACTTTATCACAATCTGCTGATACTTTTGAAGTATATACTTTACCATTCATCATAATTCCAGCATTATAAAATTGTGCTTTAAACTTATCACTTACTTCAACTAAATCTTTAAATGAATCTTTTGATAAATTAGTTGTATTAAATTCTAATTCAACATCTTTAATTGGGAATTGTTTAACAAACATTCCATCTTTAAAAATTATATCTTTAGGATTACTCTTTGATAATGATTTATAATACTTTGTAGATTTATGATAAGCAAATATGAATACTCTTCTTCTTTTTTGTGGTAATCCATATTCACCAGCATTTATAACTCTCCATTGAACTGCATAACCATTATCTAAAAAACTTCTTAAGATAATACCAAAATCTCTACCTCTTTGTTTAGCAGGAGATAATAATAATCTATCAACATTTTCTAATAAGACAAATGGTGGCTTTTTTGCTTTTAATATATCATTAATTGCCCACCATAAAACACCTTTTTTTCCTTCAATACCTTTACTATTTGAAAGAGTTTGAGCAACGGAGTAATCTTGACATGGAAATCCACCAACTAAAAGTGTATGGTCAGGAATTTCTTTTTTATTAACTTCAAATATATCAACATTACTTGCATCTTTATCCCCAAATCTTTTAACATAACAATCAAAAGCTTCTTGTGTTTTTGTTGCAGGTTCCCATTGATTAGCCCAAACAAATTTCCAATCTCCATTTTCTTTAACTTTATCATTTATAAGTTCAACTTTATTTAAACCACATCTAAATCCACCAACACCAGCAAATAGCTCTACTACAGTTTTTTCCATGATTTATACCTCCTGACATTGTTTATATTCACTAAATATATTATAATATATTTGATTGAAAAGATTAACATTTGACTATATTATTATATAATATTGACTTAAAAAGATCAACCTTATACTTATATTTTAAACTAAATTTTTAATTAAAACAAGATCGAAAGGAGAATTTTATGAAAAAAGGTAGATTATATGATAGACAAGAAATTGAACTTATTGCTAAATCTGCAATTGGTAAATCATTAAATGATATTTTAAACGAAGAATTAGTAACAATAGAAGATAAAGAAGCTAATAAAGGTGGATTTGGACAACTAATAGAAAAATATCTTTTTGGTATGGATAATAATAGCGATTCTGAACCTGATTTTATGCCAGCTGGTATTGAATTAAAAGTTACTCCATATAAAAGAATTAAAAAGAACGAATTGTCTGCTAAAGAAAGACTTGTATTAAATATAATTGATTATGAAACTGAATATAAAAATGAATTTAGAAGTAGTCACTTTTGGTATAAAAATAATAAGATTCAACTTTTATGGTATTTATGGGAAGCAGGTAAAGATAAAAAAGATTTAAAGATAACTCACGAAAAGTTATTAGAACTTGCAAAAAATGAAGATTTAAAGCAAATTGAAGAAGACTGGAATTTAATTATTAAAAAGATTAGAGAAGGAAAAGCACATGAAATATCTGAAGCAGATACAATGTATCTTGGAGCTTGCTCAAAAGGTGCTAATGCTTTATCCACAAGAAAACAACCATTTAGTGATATTCCAGCTATGCAAAGAGCATTTTGTTTTAAAAATTCTTATATGACTCAGTTAGTAAGAAAATATATAGGTAATTATTCTGATGTTGAAAAAGTGTTAAAGAATACTACTGATTCATTTAATGAATTTGTTAATGGAGTTATAACTAAATATAAAGGAAAAACTCAAAAAGAATTAATGAAAGAGTTTGGAATTGAAACAACTGCTAAAAGTATTAATAGTATGTTGATAAATAGAATGTTTAATGTTAAAAGTGAATTGGATAAAACAGATGAATTCCAAAAAGCTAATATAGTTCCAAAGACTATTAGAATAGAAGAAAATGGTAGAATAAAAGAATGTATTTCATTTCCAGCATTTGAATTTACTGATATAGTTGAACAAGACTGGGAAACATCTGATTTAAAAGAACAATTTGAAACAACTAAATATATGTTCTTTATCTTTAAATGTGAAAATGGAGAATATGTATTTAAAGATATAAAAATATGGAATATGCCAGAAATGGATATTCAAACTTGGGTTATGGATATGTGGAAGAAAACATATAATACAATTAAAACTGGTAATATAGTAAGATATATTAAAGATGGCAAAAGAAAAACTAATTTTGTTGGCTCAAGTGAAAATAGAGTATGCCATGTAAGACCTCATGGTAGAGATTCAAAAGATACATTTAAATTGCCAGTAGCTGATAAATTAACCGGTGCAACTGAATATACTAAACATTGTTTTTGGATAAATAATAGTTATATTAAAGAGATATTTAATGAATATTTATAAAAAAATAAAAAATTTTTTTTAATGATTTTTCAAAAATGGTGCATATTTTTGCACTTTTTTCTGTTTTTTTATTTCTTTGTAATAAAAAGGCAAATTGATGATAAAGTAAAGTATAAATCACTTTTAAATTAAAGGTTAAAGTACCATTTAAAATGAATGGACAAATAAAATTTTTTATGATAAAGTTGCTATAATAAGTAAAAAATATGACAAAAAAAAGAGAAAAAAACGAGAAAAAATGAAACTTGCACAATAAAAAAACTTCTGTTAAACTTGATACAATAGGTGATAAATATATACAAGATGGATAAGGTTTAAACATCCCAAAAAAATCTCAATATTTTATGTATTGGGATTTTTTATTTGCCTATTTTTAAATATCTTATTAAAGATAATTCACCTATCTGGGATAAATTTTGCAAGTGCAAAATAAGTTTGGTACCATAAGAAACATTGATTTTACTTAGTAAAATTAGTGTTACGGTACCATCGTCTTATCCTGATAGAAAAATACCAATTAAAAATTGGTGTTTTTGGGATTTTAGAGAAAGGAGGAAAAAGTATTTGAAAAAAGATTTTATTATTATTCCAAGAGAATTAATGAAAGATAACAGTTTGACTAAATCAGACTGTTTTTTATTTGGTAATATTTATAATCTTAGTAGATTAAATGGTTATTGTTTTGCTACTAATAAAATATTATCTAATTTATCTTTTGTTAAAATAAGAACAATTAATTATTCTTTAAAGAGATTAAAAGAAAAAGGATATATTAATGTTGAAAGAGTTAAAAATAATGACTTAATTCAAAGAAGAATATATGTGAATGACATGCAAGATGATTCAGGTTAGTATGCAGTATTGTGCAATAATTATATGAATAGATATGCATGTATAATAAATAAATTAAAAGATAATTAATATATATAAAATTATATATATAATTAAATAGGAGGTTTTGTTTATGATTTATAATGAAATATTATTATCTGGTGAGGTAAATAATATTATAATTAATAATAGATATATTACATTAGGACTAACTTGTAAAAAGTATTCACTTAATGAAAATAGTAATATAGTTTATGCTAGTTTAAGAGTTTATAAAGATCTTTATGAAAATAATAAAGATCTTTTTTTATTGGGTAAAAATGTATATTTAAAAGGATATTTAAATTCTTATTCTGATAAGAATAAAACAATACACAATTATGTAACAGTAACCAAAATAGAAAATTATGATTTTATTAGCGCTGATGGTCCAGTTATTGGTGTTGATTATGATGGAGTAGAAACTTGGAATGGTAAAAGATGTGAATCAGTTCCATTAACAGAAGAAGAATTAGCTGAACTAGAAGAATTACTTAAACCATTTAAGGATGGTGATTCTAGTGAATAATCCTTTTATGGTAGACATAAATTTAAGTATGAAAGAAGATAAAAAGGAAATTTTTAAAGAATTAATTTTAAATTATTTATTAAAGCAAATTATGGAAGAAAAATAATTCTAATGATTTGCTTATTTTTATTTATCATGGTAAGATGCACTTGTCTCGAAGAAAGTTAAGTGCTATAAAATGAGGAGGTAGAAGATGAATTATAGTTACTTAACAAATATGAATTATAATGCAGGTATTTATATTAGACTTTCTCAAGAAGATAAAGATAAAAAATATGAGTCAGATAGTGAAAGTGTTACTAATCAAAAAGAAATATTAAGAGACTATTGTTTAAAAAATGGATTTAATTTAATAGATGAGTATGTAGATGATGGTTATTCAGGAACTAACTTTGATAGACCAGGATTTATTAGAATGATTGAAGATATAAAAAATAAAAAGATTAATCTTGTAGTAGTAAAAGATTTATCTAGATTAGGTCGAGATCATGTAATGACTGGATATTATATTGAAACTTATTTTCCTGAAAACAAAGTAAGATTTATATCAATTGTTGAAAATTACGATAGTATGAAAAATCAAGCAAGTAATGATTCATCAACATTTATTATTGCTTGTAATGACTATTATAGTAAGCAAAACTCATTGAAGATAAGAAATGTATTAGATTCTAAAAGAAAAGATGGTAAATTTATAGGTAGTAAGCCATGTTATGGTTACATGAGAGACCCAGAAGATAAAGGACATCTAATTATAGACCCTAATACAGCCCCTTATGTTAAGAAAATGTTTGAATGGAGAGCAAATGATACAGGAATATCTGAAATAGCAACTCGTCTTACTATATTAGGAGCACCAACACCAAGTGCTTATAAAAATCTACCAATATCTTCAAGAGTAAAAGAAAAAGATATTTGGACCATACATTCAGTTAAAAAAATATTACAAAATAGAATGTATACTGGTGATATGGTACAACATACTCAAACTAATATTAGTTATAAATCTAAAAAGAAGATAACGCTTGATCAAAGTTTATGGGTAATAGTAGAGAATACTCATGAACCATTAGTGGATAAAGAGACATTTAGAATAATTAATAAGAAAAGAGATAATCATAACCGAAAAGTTGATGTAAGAACAAAAAGACCTACTAGATTATTAGAGGGATTAATCTATTGCAAAGAGTGTGGTAATAGATTAGGTGTAATATATAGAAAGAATCATGACTATTGGACTATTAATTGTAATAGATATGCAAGAGATCCAATTAGAGGTAGATGCAAGGCTCATTTCTTTCCTTATAATTATTTTGAAGAAGAAGTATTAGAAAAATTAAACAAATTATTATCTGATTTATTTAAGGGATTAAGTATTAAAGAATTAAATGAAGAAATAGTTAATAGAACTAATTCAGGTACTAAATCACTTGATGACATAAAGAAAGATATAGAAAAAGAAATTTTAAAATTAACTTCTAATATTCAAACAGTTTATCAAGATAGAATTGATGGTAATATTTCTTTAGAATCATATAAAATGATAGTATCTCCTTATGAACAAAAAATGAGGAACTTAAAAGATAAGTTAGAAGAAATAGAACTTGAAATTTTAAAAAGAAAAAATAGTGCTAATATAATACCAAATTATACAAAGAAGATAAAAGAATTATTAAATATAGAAAAACCAAATAGAGACTTGTTATTTACTATAATAGATAGAATAGAAGCAGATGAAGATAGAAATATAACAATTAAATTTAAATATAAAATACTTGATGATTATACTTTTAAATATATTGATAAAAATCCAATTAGGAATCCTTATGGAAGATGTGGAAAAAAGATTAATTGTAATAAAAATATGTTATAATATATAGCAAACACTTTAGATAGGGGGATTTTTATGAAAAAGACTAATAAAGATGAAATATTAATTGAAAAACCAATCGAAGTAATTAATAAATATTATAAATTATTTATTTCATGCGGCTCGGCTTTATGTATTGTAATATTATATATCTTAAGATTTTTTGAGTATATCACAGCTAGTTATTATTTTTCGTATTATGGCTTGAATATTGGATTATATAGATTTAATAATCAAGGGTTTATTTATTCATTATGTTTGTCAATTATATTTTTAGTTGCATTTTTATCTATTTTATTTAGTACAAATAGTTTAGCTAAAAAGTTAAAAGAAAAGGTGAATCGAAAAATAATAAGAGAATTACTAACAATAATCTTTTATAATATAATATTGAGTTTTGTATATTTTAAATTTGTTGATTGGTTTAGCTTTACAATATTTAATATAGCCTTGCTTATAATAGAATTTATTTATTCATTTTTCTTTTTTAAAACAGATGAAATCACAGATAATGATGAGGCAAAAGCTAAAATTAAGAACTATTTTAAAGCATTACCATTTTTAATAATTTTGTTATTACTATTATATGGTGGTAGAACTTATTCACAGTTAAAACTAATTAGGAATTATAATATTATAGGAAATGATAAAGTTGTAGTATATTCAAATAATGATTATTACATTACTTTAGATTGTAATATAAAAGGTAATAATTTGACAATATATAAAGGAAGACAGGAAAAAGTAGATAATAAAAATGTATATACTGTATCTAAAACTTTTGAAAAAGTTGAATTAAAATAATTACGAAAATATTACAAAAAAATGACAGAAATTTGACAATATTTAATAATTGAAATGTTTTATAATAATTAAATAAGGAAAGGAGAGATAGACATGACAGTAGAACAAGCAATAAATATTGATAATAACTGGAAAGAGTTAACAAAGAAAATGATTGATAATTGTAGGAACTTCAATGATTTTACAAAGGAATTATTAAAACTATCTGCAGAACTTCAACATGAACAAAATAAAAGTGCTATACTTGCTAAATATCAAATGATGCAAGCTATTGAACAACAAAATAAGGTTAATAATAACAATTAATAACCACTAGAGCCGTCACCAGGTGGTGAAGGTGCTGAAGTAATATACGCACTAAGAAATAAAGATACTTTATCCAATTTAGTTTTAGATGAATTAGCCAAAGAAGGTCAAAAGATAAGGAAAGCTTATCAAAGAAGACTACCTAGCAATACATCTAAGGATTATTATTTTATGCAAAGAAATACTGGAATAACTGAACCAATCACAGTAGAATATGGTTTTCTAGATAATGCAGCTGATGCTCAAAAATTAAAAGAAAATTACATTGATTATGCAGAAGCAGTGGTAAGAGCGGTATTAAATTATATTGGTTATACAACTCCAACCGATAATAATACTTATATAGTAAAAAAAGGAGATAGTTTGTGGAGTATTTCTAAAAAATATGGTGTTACTGTTGAAGAATTAAAAGCAGCAAATAATCTTAGTAGTAATTTATTAAATGTTGGTCAAGTATTAAAAATACCAACTGAATCAGCGCCACCAGAAGATTATATAGTATATACAGTAAAAAAAGGAGATACTTTATATAGAATTGCTAACGAATATAATACTACTGTGGATAACTTAATAAAATATAACAATTTATCATCACCTAATCTATCAATTGGTCAAAAACTTTTAATACCTGGTAAAGAAATAGAACAATTAGATTATGATACATATATTGTTAAAAGTGGAGATACATTATATAAAATAGCTAATACCTATGATACAACAGTAGATAATTTGCTGGATATTAATAATTTAAGTACTAATTTATTAAGTATAGGTCAAAAAATATTAGTTCCTAAAAAATTAGAAGAACCAAATGATGGTTATCTTGAATATACTGTAAAATCAGGAGATAGTCTATATAGCATTGCTAATAGGTACAATACTACAGTAGATGAATTAAAAAAGATAAATAATTTAAATAGCAATTTATTAAGCATAGGTCAATTATTAAAAATTCCAACCTCTGATGAAGTAACTTATGTTGTAAAAAGTGGAGATAATTTATATAGTATTGCCAACAAATACAATACCACAGTAGATGAATTAAAGAGAAAAAATAATTTAACAAGCAATTTATTAAGTATAGGTCAAATTTTAGTTATATAAAAAAGCCTAACTATGAAAACATAGTTAGGCTTTCTAATGGATTTCCTCACATACTCCTGGATCAGGATTATAAAAACAATGACTTTTATATCGTCCAGCTAAATTTTGATCATACCAAACATCCTTGCAAGAATTATTACCACTTGGAGCATAAAACCACAAAGCATTAGTAGCAGGAAAATAATATTCACCGCGTAAAATACGCTCAGCTAAGTTTAATTCAGAAGTAGTAGGATTGCTAAAAAAAAGCGGACTATCAACACCAGCAAATTGATTTGGTTGGTACAAAGCATCAGTTATAGTATCTATATTTTTAAAAGTTAAACAATTAGCTAAAACCCGATTAACAACAACATTACCTACCATCAACATTCCTAAATTTCCTTCGCCAACAGCTTCAGATCGCATAATTCTAGCTAATAATTCTTTTTCTTTAGTATTATATTTTATAATCATAAAATTCACCTATTTCATTATATGAAATAGATTATAATCTTTGAATAAATTATATAAAAACGTTGTATTTATCAAAATTATATGATATAATTTATTTGTAATTTTTTAGGGGTGTAATTCAATGGTAGAATGACGGTCTCCAAAACCGTTCATGTGGGTTCAACTCCTGCCACCCCTGCCATTTTTTTATATTAGTTATCTAATATGTTTTGGAGGGAAATACATGATTTTAGTTGATTGTATTGATGTTTGTAATGATGTCGATTTGTTGAATATTTTAAGTATTTTTAAATCTTTAATTAGGTTAGCTACAATCATTGTGCCAGTAATTTTAGTTATATTTGTTATGATTGATATTATTAAAACAATTTCTTCGGGTGATGTCGATACTAAAAAATTATCAAAATCTATTTCAAAGCGAATAATTGCTGCAGTAATTGTATTTTTAATATTCCCAGTAGTTAATTTCGTATTACAAACTTTACCAATATCAAATTTAAAATATATTAGTTATTATAATTGTGCTGACAAGGCTACGGTTTTACAAATATCTAAAAATAATGCTGATAACGCGATAAATAATTTAAATTCTGCTATTTCTACCTTACAATCTAGTAAAACAGATGAAAATTATAATGAGGCTTTGAGGCTTTATGAAATAGCAAGAAAAGAAGTAAAAAAAATAACTAGTAAGAGTGAAAGAGAAACCTATCAAAAAAATTTACAACAAAAAAGAACGCAAATAAATAATCTTAGACCAAATTAAAAAGGATTTAAAGTTAAATCCTTTTTTTGTAAGCAATATAACCAATTATATCTAAAATAGCATAAATCATTATAAATAATCCCACTGTTGCATAAATTAAATCAGTCATTGCGACATAAAAACCACAAATAATTAATAAAATAGATATGATTAAACGAACAACAAATGAAATTTTTTCAGTTTTATTATTCAAAGCTTCTATTAGTCTCATAATACCACTATAAATTATCCAAGCGCCAAATATTAATCTTACAGCAGTTTGAATCAAGGAAGAAAATAGCATAACCAAGATACCAAACGTAATTAAAATAATACCTACAATCAATTTGCTTTTTTGTTCAATATTCAACTTTTTAAGTATTTTTCGGTAACTCAAAATATTTATTATACCAATCAATATTAAAGCAGCCCCAGTAATATAAGAAATAAATCTCAAAACCCCTCCGGGATTGGTAAATAAAATAATACCAAATATTAAAAATAATATTGAACTAAATAAAGAATTATCATCAGAATAACCTATAATTGTTATCTTCTTCATAAAATCACCTAATATAATTATATAACAAAAAAGATAAATATACAATAAAATTGACAAAACAATTATACAAGTATAAAATAGTCATATGGTGTTGATAAAATAGGAAAGGAAAAGAATATGCTAGAATTAAAAAATATAAATAAAACATATACAATTGGAAATTTTAAACAACAAGCATTAAAAAATATTTCAATTAATTTTAGAAAAAATGAATTTGTCGCTATATTAGGACAGTCTGGTTCTGGTAAAACTACACTTTTAAATATTATTGGTGGTTTAGACCGTTATGATGACGGTGATTTAATTATTAATAATAAATCAACTAAGAAGTTTAAAGATAGTGAATGGGATGCATATCGTAATAATTGTATCGGTTTTATATTTCAAAATTATAATTTAATCAGTCATATAAGCATTTTAGCTAATGTTGAATTAGGAATGACTTTGAGTGGAGTTTCTAAAGCAAAAAGGAAACAAAAAGCTATAGAAGTATTAAAAAAAGTTGGTTTAGAAGATCATATTCATAAAAAACCAAATCAATTATCTGGTGGACAAATGCAAAGAGTGGCTATTGCTAGAGCTTTAGTTAATGATCCGGACATTATTTTAGCTGATGAACCAACGGGGGCATTAGATTCTAAAACTAGTGTTCAAATAATGGATTTAATTAAAGGAATAGCTAAAGATAAATTAGTTATTATGGTAACTCATAATAGTGATTTAGCCTATGAATATGCCAATAGAATAATTGAGCTTAAAGATGGAACTATTATCAATGATTCTAACAAATTAGAACAAGGAATCGATAATAAAGAGTATAAAATAAGAAAAACTGCGATGGGTTTTTTAACTGCTCTATCATTGTCTTTTAATAACATTAAAACCAAAAAAGGTAGAACTCTACTTACTGCTTTTGCTTCTAGTATTGGTATCATTGGAATTGCAATTGTTTTGTCGTTATCTAATGGTTTTGATATCCAAATAGATAAATTTGAATCGGATACTTTGTCTAGTTTTCCGATTACTATTAGTAGACAAACAACGGAGATGACAGTTGATGATATGATGAGTATGAGTACTAGCTTTCATGACGACGAAGATACTTATCCATCAAAACAGGTAGTCTATCCTTATGATACTGCCTCTTCTATGATGATTCATAAAAATGTTTTTACTCAAGAATACATGGAATATATTAGTAATATTAACGAATTAGATATTGTTGGTGTATCTTATCTCAGAACACTTAATTTGAATTTGTTGTTTAAAGATAGTAATAAAATTAATTATATTAATAGTCAAACAATAGGACTTACCGCTTTGCCAAAAGAATCATCAAAAAATGAACAATCTTTTCTTGAAACAGGATATGATTTATTGTATGGCAACTATCCTAAGGAAAAAACCGATTTAGTTATAGCAATTAATCAAAAAAACCGTTTAGAAGAAAGTATTTTAAAAGCTTTAGGTATCGACACTACAAAAGAAGAAATATCTTTTGAAGAAATAGTAGGAAAAGAAATAAAATTAATTTTAAACGATGATTTTTATAGTAATAACAATGGCTTCTTTTTACCTAGCATGAATTATGAGAATATATATGATAAAGGTATAACTTTAAAAATTGTTGGAATTGTAAGAGGTAAGGAAGGCAATGTGTTATCTAATATTATTAGTGCGATGAGCATGAGTCCTAGTACAGGCAATATTTTATATTCGAATGAATTATCTGAATATATAATTGAACAAAATCAAAATTCTGAAATTGTCAAAAAACAAAATGATGCTGATTATAATATTATGACAGGTGAACAATTTAGCGAAGAGGTTACAAAAAAAGATGTATTAATTTCTCTTGGTGCAGAAGACATTCCTCTTCTTATAAATATTTATCCTGTTGACTTTGAATCAAAAGAAAATATACTTAACTATTTAAACAAATATAACGAAGATAAAGCTGATGAAGATAAAATAATTTATACCGACTTAGCTGACACATTTTCTTCGTTATCAGGCAATATTATGGATGCTATTACTTGGGTTTTAATTGCTTTTTCCGCCATTTCGTTAGTTGTTTCATCAATTATGATTGGAATTATCACTTATATATCGGTATTAGAAAGAACAAAAGAAATTGGTATATTGCGTAGCTTAGGCGCAAGAAAAGGCGATGTCAGTCGTGTTTTCAATGCTGAGACTTTTATTATTGGTTTGACTTCAGGTTTGATTGGAACTGGTGTTGCGAGACTTTTATTATTCCCGATTAATAGTTTGCTTTACAATTTAACTGATTTGGAAAATGTAGCTCAAATGAATATTGTTCATGTCAGTATTTTGATTATTGTTGCCATTATTCTTACTTTAATTGGCGGATGGATACCGGCTTATATGGCCAGCAAAAAAGATCCAGTCGAAGCTTTAAGAACAGAATAGGAGATTTATATGAAAAAAAATATTATAAAAATTATATCTTGTGTAATATTAATGCTTATATTATATTACTTTATGTTACCTCCAATTAATTTGAGTGACCCTAGTTTTTGGTCATTCCTCTTTATTTCGTTTGTTTTTTGTTTTATCATATGTATGGTCATTTCATTTAGTGACATTACTTTTAAAACAGTTATTAATAATAAAAAAGTAAATAAAAATAAATTTACTTATATTGTTTTGAGTAGCGTACTTGCTTTACTTGTTTTGGTTGGAATTATCAATTTAATTAATAGTCCTATTTTTAGTGCGAAAAGTTATTATGAAAGAATAACTGTTGGAAACGGTAATTTTAACGAAGATGTAGCTCCGGTAGATTTTGATAAATTACCTTTAATTGATAAAGATTCTTCTAGAAAATTAGGCGATAAAGTTATGGGCCAGATGACCGACTTAGTATCACAATTTGAAGTTTCTAATTTGTACACTCAAATCAACTATAATGATAAAATTATAAGGGTTACACCATTAGAATATTCTGGTATAATTAAATATTTTACTAATCGAAATAAAGGTGTTGCTGGCTACATAACAGTTGATTCAGTAACCGGCGAAGCTAATTTAGTAAGATTAGATCATGGTATGAAATATATGCCATCAAGTTTATTTTTTGAAGATTTATATCGTAAATTAAGATTTACTTATCCGACAACTATTTTTGGTGAAATTAATTTTGAAATAGATAATGAAGGAAATCCTTATTGGATTGCTGAGACAATTAAATATAAAGGAATTGGATTAAGAAAAGAAGTAACGGGAGTAGTAATATTAAATCCAATCGATGGAACTTCTAAAAAATATAAAGTTGAAGAGGTCCCTACTTGGGTTGATCATGTTTACTCAGCTGATTTAATTATTGAACAATTAAATAATTGGGGAAGTTATAAAAATGGTTTTTTAAATTCAATTTTTGGTCAAAAAGAAGTAACTAAAACTACTAGTGGTTATAATTATTTAGTTATGAATGATGATGTTTATCTATATACTGGTATAACATCAGTTTCTAATGACGCATCTAATATTGGCTTTATTTTAACAAATATGCGAACAAAAGAAACAAAATTTTATAACGTGGCCGGTGCGGAAGAGGCATCTGCTATGGCTTCTAGTGAGGGGCAAGTTCAACAAATGAAATATACTTCTACTTTTCCATTATTAATTAATTTAGATGAAAAACCTACTTATTTGATGAGTTTAAAAGATAATGCTGGTTTAGTTAAAATGTATGCTTTTGTCGATTATACAGATTATCAAAAGGTAGTGGTCACTGATTCATCTGAAGGAATAGTTAAAGCTGCTCAAAATTATTTGGGCGGTAACATTACATCAGGTGATGAATTAGTTAAAGAAATTACTATTAAATCAATCAAAACAGCTGTATTAGATGGAACTACTTATTATTATCTTAAAGATAACGAAGATACTTATCGAGCTTCTTTAAAAATTAATCAAAATATTTTACCATTCTTATCAATTGGTGATAAAATCAAAATAACTTATAAAGAATCTGATATAAAAGAAATTATTAAAATAGAAAAATAGTTGAAAAACTATTTTTTTGTTATCTTGCTAAAATATTACTTTTGTGATAATATAAAAATGGGTGATGATTATGAGTAAAAAAATAGAAGCGGCTAAATTAATTGCCGATAAGTTAAGAGGGAAATCTTATTTGACATATGTTGAAATTGCTAATATTACATCTTATCATCCAAAATATATTTTAAGATTAAAAAAAGAGATATTAAATAACGAAATAAAATTAAAACATGGTAATAAAAATAAAGAGCCAGTTAATAAAATAAGTGATAAAGAAAAAAAATATATAATTGATTTATACCGCAGGAGTAATGTTAGCATTAGAAAGTTTTGTCATTTTTATAATCGTCGCAGTTATTCATGTATTTACAATATTTTAAAAGAAGCCGGATTAGTAACTAAAAAATAGTTTTACTAATCTTTTTATTTAGTTGGTTAATGTTATTTACAGTTACATAATCAACAAAATGTTCAATTTTTTCAACTTGTTCTAGATTATAATTTTTTTTATTTATAAGTTTAAAAAATTTTTTTAAGATATTGTGTCTCCATAGTAAATATTTACCTAAATTAATACCATTTTTATTAAGTTTTATTTTTCCATATTTTTCAAATTCAATTAAATTAAGTTCTTTTAATCTATTAGCCATTTTAGATACCGATGAAGCTTTAACATTTAAAAAAATAGCTATTTCTTTTACGGTTATGTCGCTTTTATTTTTAACCTTTCTATAAATCATTTCAATATAATCTTCCATGGATTCAGTTATATCGTTACGTTCTTTTAACTTGTATCCTTTTAAAGTATAAAATTTGCTTTTCAAAACTCTGCACCTCCATATAAGAAATTCATATAATAAAATAGTTAGATTAAGGAAACTTCTAACTAATTTTATGAGAGGAAAATATAATTATGTTTTTATGTGATATGAAATTAGGGAATAAAGGAATTGTTAAAAAAGTAAAAGCTAATGATAATATTATAAAAAGATTATTAGATATTGGACTTATTGAAGGTACTTTAGTAGAATGTGTTTTAAAAAGTCCATTTAATGATCCCAAAGCTTATTTAATAAGAGGAGCTACTATTGCAATTAGAGATGATGACTGTAAAGAAATTGAGGTCGATCTTTTATGAAAGTAGTTGCATTGGCTGGTAATCCTAATGTCGGCAAAAGTACAGTCTTTAACATCCTAACTGGAATGCATCAACATACTGGAAATTGGCCAGGAAAAACAGTTGATAACGCTAACGGAATTTTTAAATATAAAAATATTAATTATAATATTTATGATTTGCCAGGCACTTATTCATTAATGGCTCATTCTAAAGAAGAAGAAGTAGCAAGAGATTTTATTTGTTTTGAAGAACATGATTTAGTTATCGTTGTTTGTGATGCAGTTTGTCTAGAAAGAAATCTAAATTTGGTTTTACAAATTTTAGAAATAACTGATAAAGTTATCGTGTGTGTTAACCTGTTGGATGAAGCAAAAAAGAAAAAAATATCAGTTAACTTAAAAAAATTGCAAGAAATTTTAGGTGTTCCTGTAGTTGGAACTAGTGCAAGGAATAAAAAAGGTATTGATAAATTATTAAATGCTTTAGAAAGTAAAAAATTTAATCCAATCGAAGTTAAATATGATGATAATTTAGAGACAGCTATAGCTAACATTTTACCGTATTTAGAAGGAAAAACCAAAAATCTAAATCCAAGATGGGTGGCGCTTAACTTATTAAGTTATGATGAAAAATTATATAATAGTTTAAAAGATTATCTGAATTTTGATATTTTTACCGATGAATTTATTAAAAATCAATTATTCAATATAAAAAGGGAAATAGATTTAGATATAGTTAATACTATAACTAATAGCACCGTTAAAAAAGCAGAAGAAATTGCTAATAAAGTAGTAACTTTTAACAATAAAGATTATAATGCTAAAGATCGAAAAATAGACAAAATTTTAACTAGTAAATTATTTGGTATCCCGATTATGTTAATTCTTTTAATGGTTATTTTTTGGATTACAATTAAAGGCGCTAATTACCCTTCAGATTTATTGTTCAAATTTTTTTCTTGGCTAGAAAAATATATATTAAATTTTTTACAATTAATTAATACTCCTTGGTGGTTTAGCGAGATTTTAGTAAATGGAATTTATCGAGTATTAACATGGGTTATTTCCGTTATGCTACCACCTATGGCAATATTTTTTCCTTTATTTACACTACTAGAAGATTCTGGATTTTTACCTAGAATTGCTTTTAATCTTGATAAAGCCTTTAAAAAATGCTGTTCGTGTGGGAAGCAAGCACTTACTATGTGTATGGGATTTGGATGTAATGCTGTTGGAGTAAGTGGAGCTAGAATAATTGATTCTCCACGAGAAAGATTAATAGCTATTTTAACCAACGTTTTTGTCCCATGTAATGGTCGTTTTCCAACCATGATTACGATTATCACAATATTCTTTGTGGGAATTAATTCTAACAATATTTTTTTAAGTATTGTAATTTTAACTCTTTTAATTTTGTTAGGTATTTTTTTAACTTTTTTAGTGTCGTTTTTATTGTCCAAAACGGTTTTAAAAGGAATACCATCATCTTTCACTTTAGAATTGCCACCATATCGTAGGCCACAATTTTTAAAGGTTTTAGTAAGATCAATTTTTAACCGAACTATTTTTGTTTTAGGAAGAGCGATAATAGTCGCAATCCCAGCAGGAGCTATTATTTGGCTTTTTGCTAATATCAATATTGATGGTATATCATTACTTAATCATGTGGCCAGTTTTTTAGATCCATTTGCTAAAGCAATTGGTTTGGATGGTGTTATTTTAATAGCTTTTATTTTGGGTTTTCCTGCTAATGAAATTGTTGTTCCAATTATGCTTATGGCTTACATGGCAACAGGACAGATAATAGAATTTTCAAATTTAGAAAGTTTAAGACAAATTTTGGTCGTTAATGGTTGGACACTAACTACAGCTATTTGTGTATTAGTTTTCTCATTATGCCATTTTCCTTGTTCCACCACGTGCCTTACTATAAAAAAAGAAACTGGTAGTTTAAAATGGACATTAGTTTCAATTTTATTACCAACTATTATCGGTATCATTTTATGTTTTATAATTAAGCAATTATCGATTTTCTTCTAAAAATAGTTTTTTTGTTTAAAATATACCAAAAATTGTCAATTTATGATACAATTATTAACGTAGTGCAACCATATATGGAGGAAATTATGATTAATTTTATAGTAGTAGACGATTTTAAAGAAGTAACCCAAAAAATAGAACGAATTATTGATAAAATCATGATAAGTAACAAATTTGACTATAAGATTCATATTTTTAATGATTACAATAGTGATTTTAAAAAGATAGCAGAGAGTTCTCTTACTAATAAAATTTATTTACTAGATATCGAAACAAAGTCAGCTTCAGGTATTGATGTTGCAAGAACGATTAGAAAAAATGATTTGGATAGTGTATTAATTTTTGTTACCGCTCATGAAGAATTAAGTTCTACAATAATTAAAGATCAATTGATGGTTCTAACTTTTATTTGTAAATTTGATAATTTTGAAAATAAAATAAAAGATGCAATTATGAAGTCTTTAAATTTCATTGGTAAGAAAAATGCTATAAAATTTAGTGACAATAATTCAATTTACATTATTCCAATCAAAGACATTTTATATATAACACATGATAATATTGAAAGAAAATGTTTAATTAAAACAACCGATAAAACTTATAGAGTTGGAAAAACATTATCGGAATTAAAAGATATGAGTTTAGGTGTTTTAGTACAGAGTCATCGAGCTTGTCTTATTAATGAAGATAGAATCGTTAAAATTGATAAAAAGGATAGAGAAATTACATTTGATACAGGAGATACAATCAATTTATTGTCCGATAGTTATAAAAGGGGGATCAATGTTTAATGATTTTTGATGCAGTTAAACAATATTTATTTCCCTGTTTGATTAATTCTTTTGTCGTAATATATGCTCTTTCCATTTTAGTTGATAAAAAAATCAATTTTAAAAATTATAAGTTTTATATTACTTTGATTTTTGAGACTTTAGTTGCTATTTTGACTTATTTATATTTTGGTAATTTAATGAGATTAGTAATAATGACAATTGTCGTAATGATTGGCAACTACTATTTATTTAGGCCTGATTTAAAAGAAGTTATTTTGAGTTCTACTTTTGAACAAATTATTGTTTTTGTATCAGAGGTTATTATGACCTTGATATTAGTGCTATTACTTGGTGTTAATGCTGAACAGTTAACTAATGATTATTTTCTTAATTTTGTTTCTATTTTGTTAATTTGTTCAATAGTAATTGTTCTCATTGAATTACCTTTTATAAAAAGAATCTATAAGAAATTTTTAAAAATTACATATAAAATTAATGCTAAAAAATTAAGTATTTATGCATTGATTATAATGATTTCCATTAATTTTTTATTTGTTTCTAATTTTGTAGAAATAGAATTTAGTGTTATATATGGATTTAATTTATTTTTGGTTATTCTGTATTCCGTTATAGTTTGTTATTCAATTTATCAAGGTAATCAAAATGTAAAATTCAGAGAAGAAAACAAATCGTTGTTAGGAAATCTTAATGAATATGAAAAGATGTTAGATTATCAAAGAGTCGATAACCATGAGAATAAAAATCAACTGTTAGTAATAAAAGGTATGATTGAAGATAAAAATGATAAAGTTATTGAATACATTGATGAAATAATTAAAGAAAAAAGAGAAGATAATGAAACTCTATATAATCAAACCAAAAGAATCCCTGAGGGAGGATTGCAAGGCTTATTTTATCAAAAAATGTTATTGATGCAAGAAAAAAATATTAAAATTAGTCTAAATATTTCTAAAGAAGTTAGAAAGATAGATTTAACTAGTCTATCGCAAAAAATAATTTATGATATTTGTCGAATTATTGGAGTTGTCCTGGATAATGCAATTGAAGCAGTAGACGATAATGAAAATAAAGAAATTCTGATATCGATGTATGTAGATAATATGTTTATTATTGAAGTTTCTAATAAATTTAATGGTGAATTTGATGTTTCAAAAATTAATGATAAGGGTTACACATCTAAAGGAAAAGGCCGGGGATATGGTTTATCGTTAGTCAAAAAAATTGTCGAAAAGAGTGAAAATATTTATTTAGATACTTTAATTGTTAATGATGTTTTCACACAAAAATTGAAAATAAATATTTAAACAAAAAAAATGTAGAAGAAGTGATTTGAAAAAAATCTACACGAAATAAAAAGTTCTAACTATGACTACATCGATAATTAATTGGTGTAGTTTTTAGCTTGTTTTTGATTTTTA
>CALVXM010000020.1 GCA_944371305.1 uncultured Bacilli bacterium
GAGTAGATTTTCATCTACCCTCAATTACTCATTATCATTAGTTTTTGGATTCACCAACACTATTTGACAAAGAGCCTAGACTTTTTTAACTACATTTTATCGATAGTTTTAATACCTAAAATGCTTAAACCATTAGTTAAAACTATTTTAATAGCTTCTAATAATAATAATTTAGAATATTTAAGTTGTTCATCTTTTATATTACTAATATTAACTTTCTCGTAATATGAAGAAAATTTTTGCGTTAAATTAAAAATATATTTAGTTAATAATACTGGTTCATTATTGTTTAATAGATCATTAACCAAATTTGGAAATTCAATTAAATCCTTAATAATTTTGTATTCCAAATCATCAGTTAATTTAATATCAACTTTATTATATTTATTGTTTCTTAAAATAGAATTAATTCTAACGATACTATACAAAATATAAATAGCTGATTCACCAATAAAACTAGTAGCATTGTCAAAATTAAAATTAACAATTTTATTTTTTGAGACATTAAGCATCGTATACTTAATACAAGCATTAGTTAAAATATTTAAAGTATTATCATCATAATTTAAATTTCGATCTTCAAATTCCTTAGTTATTTTTGATTTTAAAGCTTTGATAAAATCGGTCACTAAAACTAACGTACCATTAGACGTACTCATCTTATCACCATCTAATAGTACATATGAATAACTAACTAGTTTAGGAGCTTTATATCCTAAAATATCTAAAGTAGCAGCAATTTGTTTCATGTAAACTTCTTGATCTTCGCCTAAGACAATATAATTATTAGTACTATTTAAATCCATTTTATGCATCGTATAAGCAATATCTTTAATTGGATATAAAGAAGTCTTATTTGATCTAGTTAAAACTAAAACTGGTTCCTTAGTTGGAATATCATATCCAGATAAATCAACATAATAACGACCATTCTCATCTTGTTTTAATCGATGTCTTTCATCTAATTTTTTTAAAATATTGGTTAGATAATTATTGTAAACATAATCTGATTCATGGGTAAATACATCAAAATAAATTCCTAATTGTTCGAAAATTTTCATTTGCCCTTCGACGCATTTATCAGTAATAGTCTTAAATTTGTTGATCATTTCCTTATTACCTGATTCAACTAATTCTAAATAATCAAAAGCTTTTTGTTCAATTTTTTCATCATTTTTAGCATCATTGCTTATCTTAACATAAACATTTAATATTTCACTAAATTCATCAGTTTTTAAACCGTACTTTTCAACTCCGATTACTAATAAGGCAATTTTTTTACCTAAATCATTGATAAAATAATGTCTTTCTACTTTGTAACCAACAAATTTATATAAGTTAGCTAAAAAATCACCAATTAGACTATTACGACATCTACCCATATGCGGTTCAGCATTAGGGTTAATGGAAGTATGTTCAATTAACAAAGCATCATCATGACCTTGATTTAATGAACCATAATTATTTCCTTTAGTTAAAATTTCGTTTATTATTTTACTTGCTTTATCATAATTCAAATAAAAGTTAACATAAGGACCCATTGTATCGATTTTAATAAATACCTCATCTTTATCATTGATGTTTTCTTTAATATTTTTACTTATTTCTAAGGGATTTTTATTATCTTCATCTCTTAGATTAAAACAAGGAACACTATAATCTCCCATTTCTTCCTTAGGAGGAATTTCAACTACAATGTCTTTATCACCAACAACTTCTTTTACTAAATTAATAATATAATTTTTATACATAAATCCACCTCTTCAAAATAAAAAGATTCCAATAAACATAAGGACGAAATAATTCCGCGGTACCACCTTATTTCATAGGAATCTATACACTTTAATCTTTATAGCCGATCTGCTTTAAAACTCCAAGACGCGTTCATAAAATATTATCATTATCTTCCACTACCCGATAACTCACTATCAATAATTAATTTTACTACTATTTCTCTTCTTCGTTCTCAATGTTATTAATTTTAACAATTTTTAATTATTTTGTCAAATTTTTCTTTTTATTTTTTGTATGGTAGAAAAGATAGACACCTACTACAAAAATGATAACTAATAATACTAGAACAATATTAGAATAAGTATCAAAAATATTTAATATTGATTGCCAATTTTCTCCTACTATAGATCCAATAACAATTAATACCGTATTCCAAATTAATGAACCGGTCGTAGTGTATAAGAAAAATTTACCTAATGGCATCTCACTCATGCCAGCAGGAATAGAAATTAAACTTCTAACAATCGGTATAAAACGGCAAAAGAAAACTGTTTTATTTCCTTTGGTATCAAACCATTCATCAGCTTTATCAATATCACTATTTTTAAGCCGTAATACCTTCCCTATTTTACCAGAAACTATTTTTTTTAATCTTTCTTTATTTAATATTTTACCAATATAATATAAAACTATTGCACCTAATAATGAACCTAAGGTTGCGAAAATAATCATTAAAATAATATTAAGCTCACTATAAGTTGTCATGAAACCACCGAAAAGTAAAATTACTTCTGAAGGAATTGGTGGGAATATATTTTCAATGGCTATCAGTAAAAAAACACCGATATAGCCAAATTGATTCATCATCGATAATATAAATTCTTCCATATTTTGCTCCTTTTTCTTTATAATATTTTACCAATTATTTAAAAAAGAAACAAGAGATATTATAATTATTTACTTATAGTTGGCATTATCTTGATAAATTATTGAAAATATATATTTTATAATTACAAATATATCCTATTCATTTTGTATAGTTACTTTTATTTTAATATTGTTTTAAACATAGATTTTCCTTATTAAGTAAGCACAAATAAGTATTTAATGTTAGATCCTCTTTTGTTCAAGGTTTCAACTTGAAACCTTGAAAGTTTTTTATTTCTTCATCTGTTAGTTGAAACATAATAGTTGTTAGCATAGCAACACCTTGTTCGGTAAACACATATGGCAAAGCTCTAGACATTTTACTATATTTTGTAGTCCCAACTTGGGACTGCAAATTTAAAACTTCTTTATTAGTTAGTTGAAAATAAAAGTCTTGGGGAAATCTTTCTATATTTCTTTTGACTGCTAGATTGATTATTTTAGTTCCATTAGCACATTCGTAAAGTTTAGCTAGATCACTATTCAACATTACTTGAACTCCTCTTATTTCATAAATTAGGTTTTCTATATTGATATTATTTTTTACAATTACTTCATTCATATTTTGACCCATTTTCTTTTATAATCTTATAAACTTTGTTGATTAAAGCTTGACATATTTCTTCATCATTAATTAAAGTAATAGAAAATGTTTTATAACCGATTCTATTTACACTAGCTCCACAGTGGTAAACTATTTTGTTATCTAAAATAAAATAACGATCATGAAAGGTATTATCATATATAACTTTTAGATTATTATATTGTTTACTATATCTTATAATATCTTGTTTTGTTAATAAATTATTTGGTTTTGTTATAATTGTTGTTTTTACATTTAATCTTTTAATAATATCAAGTAAAGTATAGTCAGCATAACTATCGATAATTATAATTTCTTTAGTAGCTTCATTAAATATTTCTTGAATCTTAGAATAGGCATCATAAATTTGACCATTGAAATAAATTTCATTAGTTTTCTTTTTTTCTTCAAATTTGACAAATGACAATTCTAATGTTTTAATTTTTTCATGATCTTCTAATACTAAACTATTTATATATTTTTGTTCAATTAAATTAGTCGATATATATTTTCGCATTGCTATGAAAGCATTAATAATTTTAATACTTATAGTTACAGCTGTTTCAGAATGAAGAACACTAGAAAGCATAGCAATACCTTGTTCAGTAAATACATACGGATTGTTTCTTCTACCTCCTTTTGTATTTGAGGTTCCAAACTGGAACCTCAAACGACTGTATTCTTCATCTGTTAACTGAAATATAAAATTTTCAGGAAATCTTTCTATATTTCGCTTAACCGCTTTATTTATATCTTTAGTTCCATTAGCACATTTATAAAGTTTAGCTAAATCACTATCCAACATTACTTGAACTCCTCTTATTTCATAAATTAAATTTTCAATATTGACATCTTTTTTTATCATAACTTCATTCATGACTCACTTAACTTTCTTTATAAATTTAACAAAAAAATATAATTAACTCCTACAAGTTAATCATATCATAGCGAATATATGTTTGTCAATCAAAACATTAATTTTAAGTAAATTATTTCGTTCTAACTTTTATAGTATCTTCTTCTCCAATCTGTCCAATCAATAATGAAGAATTTATATCATGTTTAGAAAAGTTTTCATTTACTTTTTCTTCATCATAATTAGCATAACAATATTTACACATATGTTTACAAGTGTTATAACTACCGATATCAACCAACTCAACACAATTACATTTATTACCTTTTCGTGCTTTCCAAGTTTTATGTTTTTTACCAGTTAATTTATAAGCTAATTCATGTGATAAACAATCACCTTTAATAAATCCGTATTCAACTAGATTTCTATCTTCAAAGCAAGTTTGAACAGTCATATTATTTTTTTTCGCACTTTGACTAAAATTTAGTCCTATTTGTTGATAATCATTTTCTGTTAATTCACGATATTTTAAAATATTTTTATTTTTTCTAACATTTTTATAATCATCTAAAAACGATACAATTATCGTTTTTACATAACCATTTAATAAATTACACATTTTGTCAAAAGCTTTAATGTGATATTCTAAAGTATATTTATCACTTATAAAAATTGGATCATAACGAACACATATATTATCGATACCAATTAAATTAGATAATTTTTTTATTGCCTTAATGATTAATCCTTTAGGTGGAACATTTGGTTCAATATCTTTGTGATATGGAGTTAAAGTGACATGAAAAAGAATGGGTTTATTAATTTTATTTATATCTTTTAAAATAGGGATAGGATTTTTCGTACAGAAAAGAATCGCATCAACATCACTTATATTAATGCGATTTACTAAACTAGGATTAAATGGATTTCTCACATCAAAATATCCAGTTTTATAACGTTTAAAAAACCACTCTGAATAAAATCCTACTATATCAGTTCTACCACTTATAAAAAGTATCATAAATTAATCACCCTTTCTTAATTAGGAATAAATTAATTTTGATAATAAATTCATTGATTAATATATTATCTATTATCTTTCCATTCATGGTATAAAATATCTTTTAAAACCAGCATTGAATCTAATTTATTATAGCCATATTCTATTTCTAAACTATCAAGTAATTTTTTTAATTCATTAGCGTAATAACTAATATTAACTTCAGTTTGATATTTAGTTAAAATTGGATATTTCCCACTCCAAGCATTAGTCCAATCGATATTATTTACATTTCTATCATCAGTATTTTTAATAATGGTATCTATTTTTTCCATCTATGTCACCTCTTATATATAAATTATATCAAACGAACATTTATTCGTCAATAAAAAAGAATTCAAATCATTTGAATTCTTATGATAAAATAGCTCGTGTACTATAATTATTAAATGCGTTGTTATAATTTCTAATAAAGAAATTAAATATACCAGAACGATTAGCATTACCATAATTACCGCCACGTAAAAACCAAGAATATTTTAAATAAACCATATTAGCTTGATCTTCATACCAAGCTCCGCCATCATTTCCAAACGTTGCCAATGTCTCTTTCGTCGCATCGCCTAATTTACCTCTTGCATGAGATGTGGTAGTTATTCCATATTGATATTTATTATAATATTTATCCAAAATTTTGTCTTTGTTTTGAAAATTCCTGTTTATTATTTCTTCTTTGTTTATCTTTTTCATATATTCTTTTAGTTCCAAAGTTAAAGTTTTACCTTTTTTATTTAGTATACATAGAAATATTTCTTTATAGGTTATTTTTCTTTTCCTTGTAAAACTTGTTTCTTATTTTTAAATTAAACAAATAACAATTTAGTTTATAAAGGTTTTTGTCGCTTATATGTGTGCTATTTGCTTGCGAATGTTGCCTTATTTTCTAACATCTAACTGCACCTACTTTCTATTAAGAATTATATGTTATTTATTAATCTAAAACAAGATTTTATGAAAAAAAAGAGTTCAAAGTTTGAACTCTTATTTAATAATTTCTGAAACGTTACCAGCACCAACAGTGTGTCCACCTTCACGGATAGAGAATTTAGTTCCGTTTTCGATAGCGATTGGAGCAATTAATTCAACTGTAATTTCAACGTTATCACCAGGCATAACCATTTCAGTACCTTGTGGTAATTCAATAACACCAGTTACATCAGTAGTTCTAAAATAGAATTGTGGACGATAATTTGTAAAGAATGGTTTATGACGTCCGCCTTCTTCTTTAGTTAAGATATAAACTTGAGCTTTGAATTTAGTATGAGGAGTAACAGTACCAGGTTTAGCTAATACTTGACCTCTTTCAACTTCGTCACGAGCAATACCACGTAATAATACACCAGCATTATCTCCTGCTTCAGCATAGTCTAATTGTTTACGGAACATTTCAATTCCTGTAACAACAGTTTTCTTAGTAGGTTTTAAACCAACGATTTCAACTTCATCATTAAGTTTTAATTGACCTCTTTCAACACGTCCTGTAACAACTGTACCACGACCAGTGATTGTAAATACATCTTCAATTGGCATTAAGAATGGTTTATCTGTATCACGGGTTGGAGTTTCAATCCATGTATCAACAGCATCCATAAGTTCTTGGATTTTTTCTTGATATGCTGGATCTCCTTCTAATGCTTTTAAAGCAGAACCACGGATGATTGGAGTATTATCACCATCAAAACCATATTCGCTTAATAATTCACGAATTTCCATTTCAACTAAGTCTAATAATTCTTCATCATCAACCATATCACATTTGTTCATGAATACTACCATACGAGGTACACCAACTTGACGTGATAATAAGATGTGTTCACGAGTTTGTGCCATAGGTCCATCTGTAGCAGCGATAACTAAGATAGCACCATCCATTTGAGCAGCACCAGTAATCATGTTTTTAACATAATCTGCGTGTCCTGGGCAGTCTACGTGAGCATAGTGTCTTTTATCAGTTTGATACTCAACGTGTGCAGTATTAATAGTAATACCACGTTCTCTTTCTTCTGGAGCTTTATCGATATTTGCATAATCAACAAAGTCAGCTTGACCTTTATCAGCTAAATATTTAGTAATAGCAGCTGTTAAAGTAGTTTTACCATGATCTACGTGTCCAATTGTACCAATATTAACATGTGGTTTTGAACGATCAAATTTTTGTTTTGCCATATTAAAATTTCCTCCTTATTTATTACATTTTAATTTTATACTAATTAACACAAAATTTCAAGCATTTTATATTAATTTGTACCATTTTTTTTGATAATATCTTCGGCGATATTTCTTGGAACTTCTTCATAGTGATCAAATACCATTGTAAATGTTCCTCTTCCTTGAGTATTACTCCTTAAGCTAGTTGCATATCCAAACATTTCAGCTAAAGGTACCATTGCATCGATAGCTAAAGCATTACCACGTGATTCTTGTCCTAATGGACGACCACGACGAGAAGTAACATCACCCATAACTGCACCTAAGTATTCATCAGGTACAACGATTTGAACCTTCATAATTGGTTCTAATAAAACTGGTTTACATTTATTTTTAGCTTCTTTTAAAGCCATTGAAGCAGCTATTTTATAAGCCATTTCTGATGAGTCGACATCGTGGTAAGATCCATCGAATAATGTTGCTTTAACATCGATCATTGGATAACCAGCTAAAACACCAGTTTTCATAGCATCTTGTAACCCTTTATCAGTAACTGGAATATATTCTCTTGGAACTACACCACCTACTACAGCGTCGACAAATTCATAACCTTTATCAGGGTTTGGTTCGAATTTAATCCAAACATGTCCGTATTGTCCACGACCACCAGATTGTTTAATATATTTACCTTCACATTCACCAGCTTGAGTTAATGTTTCACGGTAAGATACTTGTGGTTTACCGATATTTGCTTCAACACCAAATTCTCTTTTCATTCTATCAACGATGATATCTAAGTGTAATTCACCCATACCAGCGATAATAGTTTGACCAGTTTCATGATTGGTACTAGCTCTAAAAGTTGGGTCTTCTTCAGCTAGTTTTTGTAAAGCAATCCCCATTTTATCTTGATCAGCTTTTGATTTAGGTTCAACAGCTAATTCGATAACTGGTTCTGGGAATTCCATAGATTCTAGAATACAAGGTTTCTTTTCATCACATAATGTATCCCCTGTCGTTGTATCTTTAAGTCCAACTGCAGCTGCAATATCTCCAGCAAATACTTCAGATATTTCAGTACGATTATTAGCATGCATTTGTAAAATACGACCAATTCTTTCTTTTTTATCTTTAGTTGCATTTAATACATACGATCCACTTGATAAGTGTCCTGAGTAAACTCTAAAGAAAGTTAATTTACCAACGAATGGATCAGTCATAACTTTGAATGCTAAAGCTGAGAAAGGTTCTGAATCAGATGGATGTCTTTCAATCTCGTTACCATCCAAATCAACACCTTTAATAGAAGCAACATCAGTAGGAGCTGGTAAATAATCAATAACCGCATCAAGTAATAATTTAACACCTTTATTGCCTAAAGCAGTACCACATAATACTGGGAAGAATTCAACTGCTAAAGTTCCTTTTCTGATTGCTTTTTTAATTAATTCAACTGAAATTTCTTCGCCTTCTAAATATTTATTCATTAATTCGTCGTCAAATTCAGCTACTGCTTCGATTAATTCATTACGTTTTTCTTCAACTAAATCAACCATATCAGCAGGAATTTCGATTTCTTTGGCATTTTCATGTTGTTCGCCATCATATTGATAAGCTTTTCTAGTAACTAAATCGATAATACCATTAAAATCATTTTCTGCACCAATTGGCCATTCGATTGGTTTGGCGTTAACACCTAATCTTGAATCGATAGTTGATAAACTATATTCAAAACTAGCTCCCATCTTATCCATTTTATTACAGAAAATCATTCTTGGTACTTTAAATTCAGTTGCTTGACGCCATACTGTTTCAGTTTGTGGTTCAACTCCTGCTTGTGCATCTAGTAAAGCAACTGCTCCATCTAATACACGAAGTGAACGAGACACTTCAACTGTAAAATCAACATGCCCTGGAGTATCGATTATATTAAAACGATAATTTTTCCAAAAAGCTGTTGTCGCTGCTGAAGTAATCGTAATACCACGTTCTTGCTCTTGTGCCATCCAGTCCATTTGTGATTCACCATCGTGAGTTTCACCAATTTTGTGGATTTTTCCAGTATGGAATAACACACGTTCAGTACAAGTAGTTTTACCTGCATCAATATGGGCCATGATACCAAAATTACGTGTTTTTTCTAAACTATATTCACGAGCCATATATTAAATCCTTTCTACCATCTATAATGAGCGAATGCTTTATTAGCTTCAGCCATTCTATGAGTATCTTCACGTTTTTTAACTGCTGCACCAACACCATTTGATGCATCAATAATTTCATTAGCTAAATTTTCAGCCATTGAATGGCCACCTCTTAATCTAGCATATTGTACTAACCATCTTAATCCTAAAGCTTGACTTCTATCTGGTCTTACTTCGATTGGAACTTGATAGTTAGCTCCACCAACACGACGTGATTTAACTTCTAAAGCCGGTTTGATATTTTCTAAAGCTTTATTTAATACGTCCATTGGTTCTTGATTAGTTTTTTCTTTAATCATTTCAAAAGAGTCATATAGGATTGTTTGAGCAACTCCTTTTTTACCGTCAATCATTAATCTATTAATCAACTTAGTAACTAATTTTGAATTATATAATGGATCTGGTAATACGTCTCTTTTAACTGCACGTTTCTTACGCATAACTATCTCCTTTCTTATTTTTTAGGTTTTTTACTACCATATTTACTACGTCCTTGACGACGTTTTTCAATTCCTGCTGTATCCATAGTACCACGAATAATATGATATCTAACACCGATTAAGTCTTTAACACGACCGCCACGAATTAAAACTACACTGTGTTCTTGTAAATTATGTCCTTCACCAGGAATATAAGCAGTTACTTCTACTCCATTAGATAATCTAACACGAGCATATTTACGTAATGCTGAGTTTGGTTTCTTAGGAGCCATTGTTCCAACACGAGTACAAACACCACGTTTTTGAGGTGAATTTTGATTAGTTCTTTTTTTATCTTTGCTGTTAAAACCGATATTTAAAACTGGTGATTTACTTTTTCTAGTTTTATTTTTACGATTCTTTCTAACTAATTGGTTAATTGTAGGCATTATATCCTCCTTTCTTTACACACTTCCAGGTGTTTCATTTTTCATCTTAATTTAAGATTTGCCGAAGCAAACCCAAATTAAACGCAGTAATAATATACCACTTTTAGTATATGTTTGTCAAGCAGTTTTAAGAATTATTTTTTAATAAAATCAATATAATAATCAATGTTATTATACACAGAAATAGTAGTCGTACTATGACTAATATCATGTACAGCATCAAGACGATAAACACCAGGCGCCAAATTCAATACGAACGCATCGTCTATACTAGTATCCCATGTATATGTATTAACTGTACCATCAACATATGTAAGAGTCAAACTTAAAACCCCACTAACATTAGTTGAGAAAGTCACATCGTAAGTAATCTCACTAGGAATGTCTGGTTCGTCTGTCGGTATATTTGTATCACATTTTTCTTCATAATTAAAAATAAATTGTTGATTAATTTCGTCCCATTTATATAATACGCATCCAATCATTTCTTTATTAGTTATAGGATTTATTATTTCTTTATTTAAAAAACCGTAATTTTTGAGTTCGTCCAATGTTATCATATTTTCTTCAGTCGAATGTTCCAAATCATTTTCAATGCTATAATTGTGAGCAGCTTCTTCAATACTATCAATAGTTCTTTCTAATGCTGCTTGTTTACTATTTTTTATTGAATTATTAACTATCGGAAAGGTTATTAACGCTATTATCCCAAGTATTATTATTATAGCCAACAGTTCAACTAGTGTAAATCCTTTTTTCATCTATTAATCTCCTCACTTCTATTATGTCTTATATTTATATCGTTTATTCTATAAAGCAATTTTAACTTATATTAGGTTATAAATCAATTATCTTTTTTAATAATATGTGACATTTTTAATGTGAGGTAGTTTATTTATTTTTACATCAAACAAATAACAATTTAATCTATAAAAGTTTTTGCCCCCCATGTATGCTATTTGCTAATGCGGGTGTTACCTTATTTTCTAACATCTTACTACACCTACTTTCTACTAATAATTATATATTATTTATCAATTAAAAACAAGATTTTATTAAACAAAAAAACTCTAAAACAGAGTTTAGTCATTATATCCAGATGTTTCATAATTATTGCATTTCAAATAAGCATTATGAACAATCTTATCACTTTTAAGTTCAAAAGTTCCATAACCAGTACATGGTCTAGAAGTTTTAATGTCTTTTATCTCATCAATTAAATTTTCTTTTTGTAATTTATCTAAACTGACTGTAATCATCTCACCATCCAACATAGATATATCGTTATAATGAATTTCTTGGTATTCCTTAACAGCGTCTAATAATTCGTTTTCCAAATCTTTATATGAAACATCATCATTACCAGGATTTACAATTGGATCTTTTGTAGGACCTGCTATGTCACTAAAAGTTTGATTAACTAAAACTGCTATTACAACTAAGGCTATCATCAAAATCAAAACAAAGATCATCATTACTTGTAAGCCCCAACCACGATTATTTAATTTTATCAAAATAGATTCCTCTCTTCTACATTTTCATCAAAACGGTATAATTTAGCTGGACGTCCCATATATCCTTCATTCACATCACCCGTATCGATTACATAACCTAAATTGATTAATTTTTTTCGAAAATTTCTACGATCAATTGTAATACCTAAAATTTGTTCATAAACTTTTTGTAATTCTGGTAAAGTAAAATCACTTGGAAATAGTATTCTTAAAATATTGCTACTAATAATTCTTTTTCGCAAATAATCAATTAACTTTTCAATTATTTTATCATGATCATAACCAGTTTTAGGAATAGAATCAATGTCAAACCAAGATAATTCAACATTATCTAATTCTTTTCTTTTTAAAACTAAAGTAATATTGTCAATTAAACCAATGAAGGTAGTAGCTAAAACACGTTTTTCAGGATAACGATTTAAATTGCTAAAAGTACTACATTGCTCAATATACATACTAGGTAAACCTAATTCATCACATACTACATCAGTAATATTATCTTCTAAAGTTTCATCACTACTTAAAAAAGATCCTGGTAAAATCCAATATCCTTTATATGGTTCATCTTTTTTATGCATTAGCAATATTTTTATTTTACCTTTATCAACGGTAAAAATACCTATTAAAGTTTCAATTAAATTTTCTTTCATAAAATCTTCCTTTGCGTTTATCATACACTCATATTCTAATATAAATTAAACTATTTGTCAAATTAAAAGATTATTTAATTATCTAAATAATCCTTTAATTTTCTAGAACGTGATGGATGTCTTAATTTTCTTAAAGCTTTAGCTTCAATTTGTCTGATTCTTTCCCTTGTTACGCCAAACATTTGTCCAACTTCTTCTAATGTTCTTGCCTTACCATCTTCTAAACCAAATCTTAATCTAATAACTTTTTCTTCTCTTTCTGTTAAAGTGAGTAAAATATCACTTATTTCATCTTTTAGCATTTCATTGGTAGCATACTCTTCTGGACTCATATTGTGTTCATCTTTGATAAAATCACCAAGATGTGAATCATCTTCTTCGCCGATTGGTGTTTCTAAACTAACAGGTTCTTGACTTATTTTATAAATTTCTCTTATTTTATCAACAGTTGTATTCATTTTTCTAGCTAGTTCTTCTTCAGAAGGTTCACGATTTAATTCCAAAGTTAATTGTCTTTGAATACGAGCTAGTTTGTTAATTGTTTCAACCATATGAACAGGAACTCTAATTGTTCTTGCTTGATCAGCGATAGCTCTAGTAATCGCTTGCCTAATCCACCAAGTCGCATAAGTTGAAAATTTATAACCCTTAGTTACATCAAATTTTTCAACCGCTTTCATAAGTCCAATATTCCCTTCCTGAATAAGATCTAAAAATAACATACCACGACCAACATACCTTTTAGCAATACTGACTACTAAACGTAAATTAGCTTCCGCCAAAATAGTTTTAGCCTCTTCATCACCTTCTAAAATACGATCAGCTAAATCTAATTCTTCTTCAGTTGTCAATAATTTAATTTGACCAATTTCTTTTAAATACATTCTAACAGGATCATTAATATTCAGATCTTTTGTTAATGTATTATCATCAAGCAAAATTTTATCATTATTATTATCAGTTTCATCTTCAGATACAATTGGAATATTATTTTCACTAAAAACATTATATAATTCATCTAATGAATCAGCATCCAAATCAAGACCTTTTAAAGCATTGGCCAACTCTTCATAAGTAACATAGCCTTGATTTTTACCTAATTTTACTAATTCTTCTTTCCTTTGTTCAAAACTTTTAACCTCATTAAACATTATTTTCTCTCCTACCTTTTAATTCAACTATTTTTTTTAACATTTCTGCTTGCTTAGATTCATCGGTTTCAGCATAAATCAATTTTGATAATCTATCAATTTCATCATCGATATTTTTTTCAATAATCGCATTCATATAATCAATAATTAAATTGTTGGTATACTCATCTTTTAAATTTTGTTCTAAAACTTGTCCAACAACAGGAACCATCGATTCATCCAAATCAGTTAAAAAATCAGCCACATTAATATAATTGTTGTTATCATAAAAATATTCTATTTCTCTTTCTAACAAACGATATTCTTTAGTCGGTAAATTAATCGATCTATTTTTAACCATCTGAATAACTTCACCGCTTTTAAGCATATAATAAAGAAGTCCTAATTGAGCTTTTTCATATTTGTTTAACTTTGGAAGTGGTTTTTTTACGACTTCTTTTTTAGAATCTTTTTTTATTAATTTATCTTTTAAAAATTCAACATCTAAATCAGTTTCTTGACTTAATTTCTTTAATGTAATTTCTCTTAAAATCTCATCATCAATTTTATTCAATTGTTCGATAACTTCACTAGCATATTTGGCTTTATCGACAGTTTGAGTCATATCTTTATCGTTTTTTAAGAAACTAAGTTTAAAATCCATAATACTAATCGGATTATTTATCTTATCTAAAAACTTATCTTTCCCATATTTTAGAACATATTCATCAGGATCAAGATTTTCTTCTAGTCTTACTACTTTAGGAATAATTCCAAAAGAAAGTAATAAATCACCGCAAGCCATAGTCGCTTTCGCCCCAGCCTTATCACCATCAAAACAGATAATAATATTATTAGCCAAACGACGAATTAAATTAGCATGTTCTTTAGTAAATGCTGTTCCAAGGGTTGCTACAACATTAGTAATACCTACACTATAAGCTCTTATCACATCCATAAATCCTTCCATGATAATAACGGTATTTTTAGAACGGCATTCATTTTTAGCTTTTGAATAATTATAAACGAATTCCCCTTTTTTAAACAAAACATGTTCTTTACTATTAACATATTTAGGTGAATCTGATTTATAATATATCCTTCCACTATAACCAATCACTTTGTTATTTAAATCATGTAACGGAAACATTATACGATCATAGAAAAAATCGTGAAATCCTCGTTCATCTTTAACAATTAAACCACTATCAATCAAATCCTTTTCATTAAAATCTTTTTTTAACAATAGGTTCGATAAAGCTTTAGTATTTTTAAGCGCCAAGCCAATTTCAAATTCTTTAATCAAATCATCGCTAATACCCCTTTGATTTAGATATTCTCTAGCTTTTAAACCATACTGGGTATTAATATTATTCAAATAAAATTTTTGACCGATATCGTAAATATCATAAATATCATTATTTTTTACTTTTTTAACATTACCTGTATCAATATCGACGTCGATTCCAGCTATATCAGCAATTATTTTCACTGCTTCCATAAAAGAAACATGTTCATATTCTTTTACGAAAGTGAAAACATTACCTGCAGTATGACAAGAAAAGCAGGAAAAGATTTGTTTATCTGGTGAAACACTCATAGATGGATCACTATCTTCATGAAAAGGACAAACACCAAAATAATTTTTTCCTTTTTTTGTCAAAGTCACGTAACGCGATACAATATCGACAATATCAACACTACTTCTTATTTCATTAATTTTTTCAGTCGACAATACTCTCATAGGCTTTCTCCCTAATTATTAATATACGAAAAAAAAACAATATTTCCTTTTTTTATTGACATTTTTTTGTATATTTTTGAATATTTCCTTCATATTATTAGTAAAGGATGTGAGAATATGAGTTTAAAAACAATTAAAATAATCGGTTTAATTGGCATTTTTATATTATGTTTCCCTTTTCATTTTATATACGATTGGTTTCCTAATTCTTTATTTAGTATCTTTTTTCCTGTCAATGAAAGCATTTGGGAACATATGAAACTTATATATACTTCATTTGTCGTCTTTGGCATTTTTGATTATTTATTATTAAAGAAACATAATATTAAATATAATAATTTCTTATTACAATTATTTATAGTACCTATTATTGGTATCATTATCTTTTTAGCTATTTTTATACCTATTTATAATATTTTAGGAGAAAATATGTTAATTACTTTGACATTATTATTTTTAATTATATTAATTGAACAAATTATTAGTTATTACTTATTAAGAGCAAATAATATAAAATATCAAAATATTATAGGTATAATTGGTATTATTGTAGTATATATCATATTTGGTTATCTTACTTATAAACCAATCAATAATAAAATATTCTTTGATGAATCTAATAGTAAATATGGTATTGATATATATGTAAAATAAAACATTATGCTTCTTTCATAATGTTTTTTAATTTGTTTTTTATTCGTTGTAAAGCATTGTCGATAGCTTTAGCATCCTTTTCTAGTATTTCAGCAATCTCTTTATAATTAAATTCATTTTTTTTAAGTTCAAAAACTTGTTTTTCAAAATCAGTTAATTGTTCACTTAATTTATTTAAAATATTTTTTTGATAATCATATTCCTCAACCATCGAATCGGGATTTCTTGAATTATCAGCTAAAAAACGATCGATAGTGTTCTCCTCATCATCTTCTAAAGAAACTGATTCATTTAAAATTTTATTTTTATAAGTTCTAGTACTTCTTACCACACTATAAATTCTTCTTTCGATGCATAATTTGGCATAAGTAGAAAAATTAGCTAATTTGTCATCTCTAAAAGAGTTAATAGCATCATTTAATCCAAGCATTCCCTCTTGAATCAAATCATTTAAATCAACTCCTCCATAGCAATACTTTAACATTTTTTTAGCAATACTTATGGTCAATGGTCGATATTTATAAATTAATATTTCGTTAGCATCTTCATTACTGCTATGAATATAATCTAATAATTCATAATCATTATAGTCTTTATAATTCATGTAATTACCTCCTAGTTTCAAATAAAATAATTGCAGCCGCAACTGAAGCATTTAAACTATTTACTTTTCCTTTCATAGGAATACTAGCAACAAAATCACATGATTCCTTAACAATTCGACTCATTCCTCTACCTTCGTTGCCAATAATAATCACTATTTTACCGCTGTAATTGATATTTTTATAATCAGTTCCAATCATATCAGTACCAATAATCCAATAACCTTTTTTCTTTAGATAGTTAATTGATTGAACTAAATTAGTCACTTGGCAAATGTTAACTCGATCTAAACAACCAGCACTAGTTTTCATGACTGTACTATTAATACTAACACTGCGATCTTTAGGAATAATAATATCAGTAATTCCTGCTGCTTCACAAGTTCTTATAATTGCTCCTAAATTGTGAGGATCTTCTAAGTGATCTAAAATAACGATAATGTCACTATTTAATTCACTAATATCTTTATACTCATAATCGGCTATTTTCATGACGATACCTTGATGAAGTCCACCTACCATCTTATCCAATTTAGTCTTATCAACATAAACAATAGGCGCTTTTATATTATTTAACAATTGTTTTTCTTTAAAATTATTGGCCACATAAACTTTTTCAATTTTTTGTTTGATATCCTTAGCAACATTTTTACCATATATATACATTATTCAACCTCCAAACCATAATTAATTATCTGGGTAATTCTATCGATATCACCTTGTAAATATAAATGACCGATAATGGCTTCAAAACCTGTAGCTTCTTTATAAGTTAAAATATCGGTATTTTTAGGATGATGTTTTGATTTGTGATTACGACCACGAAAATAAATTTCTAACTCCTTTTTTGATAAAACGTTTTGTTCGATTAATGTTTTGACTAATTCGCATTGTCCTTTAGCGCTAACATATTTAATGGCTTCTTTTTGTAAATTATTAACTTTATTTAAACCTTTATCAATCAAAAATTTACGAATATATACTTCATAGACACTATCACCTAGATAAGCTAAAACTAAAATATTTTTATCCAAGACTATCAATCCTATCAAATGTTATATTTTTAAAATAATTATTTTTAATATCAGTCATAATAATATTAATTACTTTATCATAATCTACCTCGCCACCTTTTACTAAACAACCTCTTTTTTTACCAATTATGTCCATAACTTCTATAATATCATCAATTTCAGTTATTCCGTATCTTTCTTTTAATTTGTCTGGATAGTACTTTAAAAGAGTTCTTAAAATATATTCACAAACATCGAATAATGGTAAAATTTCTTCTTTTATTGCCGTCAAACTAGCTAGATTTAAAGCTACTTTTTGATTATCTAATTTTGGCCACAAAATGCCAGGTGTATCCAACAATTCTAGTCTTTCGTTAATTCTAATCCAATTAAGTTGTTTAGTTACGCCAGGTTTATTACCAACATCGACAGCTTTTCGACCAACTAACCTATTTATAAGTGTGCTTTTACCAACATTTGGAATACCAACAATTAAAACTCTAGTTTTTCTTTTTAACATACCCTTCTGTTCTCTTTTTTGATTTTGACTTGTCATTAATTGATCAGTCATCTCAAACAATGGCTTGAAGTTTGGTTTCGCTTCTAAATTAAGTTTTAAAACATTATATCCCTTATTTTGATAATAATTTACCCATTTATCGGTTTCTTTTTGATCGCATAGATCATATTTGGTCATAATTAAAATGCGAGGCTTATTTTTAATAATATCATCAATATCCTTTATTTTTGAAGAATAAGGAATTCTGGCATCGATAATTTCATAAACTATGTCTACTAATTTTAATTGTTCACCTATCAATCTTCTAGCTTTTGCCATATGACCAGGATACCAGTTGATACCAATTTTATTAACCCCCTCTTTTTTATTATCACTTGACATATATATCACTTCCTCACATAAAATCTATTTCATTATATCATACTTTTTAACCAAAAGAAAAAGTAGACATTAATCTACTCTATAAATTGTAATTTTAGTGAATAGTAACTTAATTTTCTTTTTTATTAAACATATGGCGTACTTTATCTATTCG
>CALVXM010000021.1 GCA_944371305.1 uncultured Bacilli bacterium
TTCCACGTGAAACATTGTAGTTTATAGTTCCACGTGAAACATTGTAGTTTATAGTTCCACGTGAAACATTGTAGTTTATAGTTCCACGTGAAACATTGTAGTTTGGCTTTTTTTCATTAATAAATTAATGAAAAAAAGCATAATTTCTATAAGAAATTATGCTCTTCATTTTTTTATATAATTTTATACTGTGGATACCTTATGATTGAATGAATTGAAAAAGAAACTAGTCATTGTTACTAGATTCTTCGGTTTCTATTGAACTATCATCTTTTTCTTTTTTTATCATCGCTACAGTCGAAACTTTTTGTCCATCTTTTAAATTTATCAATTTAACTCCTTGGGCAACTCTTCCAGTAGTAGAAACTTGTTCTATAGGTAACCTAATAATAATACCACTATCAGTTATTATCATAAGATCTTCATCACCATGTACAGTTTTAAAAGATACAATATTTCCATTTTTATCAGTAATATTTAATCCTTTAACACCTTTACTTCCTCTATGTGTCATACGATATTCTTCAACATCAGTTCTCTTTCCATAACCATTTTCAGTAACAACTAATATTTCTTGATTCTTTTCCGCTATTTCACAACCAACAGCTTTTCCTTCACCAATATCAATACCTTTAACACCAGAAGCATTTCTTCCCATAACTCTAATTTCATTTTCATTAAATCTTATCATTCGACCATTAGATGAAGCAATGATAATCTCATTATTTCCAGTTGTCTTTTTAACAGCTATTAACTCATCATCATCCTTAAGAGTTATAGCTATTTTACCATTTGTTCTAATACTATCAAATTCATCAAGTTTTGTCCTTTTAATTAAACCATTTTGTGTACAAAATACAACATATTTACTATCTTCGTCATTACTTACTTTAAGCATAACTTTAACTTCTTCATCTTTATCTAAAGATAATAAATTAACAATAGGTAATCCTTTTGATTGACGACTATATAAAGGGACTTCATAGCCTTTAATACGATAAACTTTACCTTTATTTGTAAAGAACAATAAGTAATCATGAGTAGTCATAGAAATAATATTTTCAACATAATCATCTTCATTAGTAGTCATTCCTTTAATACCAACCCCACCACGATTTTGAGTTTTATAAGTTTCCGTAGTCATTCTCTTAATATAACCTTTACCAGTCAAAGTAATTACAATATCTTCAACTGGAATTAAAGATTCATCTTCAATATATTCTACTGCAGTTAAATCAATGTTAGTTCTTCTTTCATCACTATATTTACTTTTAATAGCTAATAATTCTTCTTTTATAATATTAAGAACTTTTTGATCATCCGCCAAAATAGATTTTAATTCGTCAATTAAAGATAATAATTCTTTTAATTCTTCTTCAATTTTATTTCTTTCTAATCCTGTCAATCTTCTTAATTTCATTTCTAAAATTGCATCAGATTGAATATCTGAAAGATTAAATCTACTAATCAATTGTTCTTTAGCAACAATATCACTTTCAGCACTTTTAATAATTTTAATTACTTCATCAATATTATCTAAAGCTATCTTATAACCTTCTAATATATGAACACGTTTTTCAGCTTTATCTAACTCAAATTGTGTTCTTCTAATAATTACAATTTTTTGATAGTCAATATATTTGGAAATAATTTCTTTTAAATTTAAAATCTTTGGTTGACCTTCATCTAGCATTAAAAAAATTATTCCAAAAGTCGTTTGTAAAGCTGTATGCTTATATAAATTATTCAAAACAACATTAGCATTAGCCTCTTTTTTTAATGTTACAACTAATTTTATTCCATTTTTTAAGTTACTTTCGTCATGGAGATCACTAATACCATCAATAATTTTATCTCTAACTAATTCGCCGATTCGCTCTTGCAAAGCTTTTTTATTTACTTGATATGGTAATTCGGTAATTATTATTTGATTTTTATTACCGTTTTCAATAATTTCTACTTTACTTCTGATTGTTATAGTTCCTTTACCAGTTTCATAAGCTTTCTTAATTCCACTATTTCCCAAAATAGTAGCAGCGGTTGGAAAATCTGGTCCTTTAATATATTTCATCAATTCAGAAATTGTTATATCATTATTATCAATATAAGCAACACAACCATCAATTACTTCACCTAAATTGTGGGGAGGAATATTAGTAGCCATACCTACTGCAATACCCATAGTACCACTTACTAAAATATTAGGATATCTACTTGGTAAAACTACTGGTTCCTTAGTAGTATTATCAAAATTAGGAATAAAATCAATCGTATTTTTATTAATATCTCTTAATAATTCTAAAGACAATTTAGACAATCTAGCTTCAGTATAACGATAAGCTGCTGCTCCATCTCCATCGATAGAACCAAAATTACCATGACCTTCTACTAAAACATAACGATAACTAAAATCTTGAGCCATACGTACCATAGCGTCATAAACTGATGTATCACCATGAGGATGGTATCTACCTAATACTGCACCTACTGTGGTAGCACTTTTTCTAAATGGTTTATCAGGGGTTAAATTATCCTCAAACATAGTGTACAAAATACGTCTATGAACCGGTTTTAAACCATCTCTTAAATCAGGAAGCGCTCTAGAAACTATAACACTCATCGAATATTCAAGAAAGGATTTTTCAACCTCATTTACTATATTTCTTTGTTCTAATTTATCCATAAATACCTCCTAAACATCCAAGTTTTCTACATAAACTGCATTATCTTGGATAAATTGTCTTCTTGGTTCAACTTCCTCACCCATTAATGTTTCAAATATTTGATCTGCTCTAATTGCATCATCAATAGTTATCTGAATTAAAGTTCTATTTTCAATATTCATAGTTGTATCACATAATTCATGAGCATCCATCTCTCCAAGACCTTTATTTCTACTTACTTCATACTTAATATTAGGGTTTTTTTCTAATAACTCATTGATATAAGCATCTCTTTCTTCTTCATTTAAAACATATTTAGTAGTTTTACCATGTTTTATATTATAAAGCGGTGGTTGAGCAGCATAAACATATCCACCTTCGATAATTGGTTTAAAAAATCTATAAAACAATGTCAATAATAATATTCTTATATGAGAGCCATCAACATCGGCATCAGTCATAATAATTATCTTGTGATATCTTAATTTGTTTATATCAAATTCATCACCAATACCTGTTCCAAAAGCTGTTATCATACTTCTTATTTCTTCATTAGCTAAAATTCGATCTAATCGCGCCTTTTCGACATTTAAAATTTTTCCTCTAAGTGGTAAAACAGCTTGAGTCTTTGGGTCTCTTCCCCCTTTAGCTGAGCCTCCCGCTGAATCACCCTCGACTATAAATATTTCAGAAATTGAAGCATCTTTACTAGTACAGTCAGTCAATTTTCCCCATTGATTAATTGCATCTAAAGCACCTTTTCTACGAGTTAATTCTCTAGCCCTTTTAGCAGCTACTCTAGCACGAGCGGCTGTCATAGATTTTTCCACAATAGCTTTAGCTTGTTCCGGATTTTCTAGTAAAAATCTTTCAAAACCTTCACTAAACACATCATCAGCAATTTTTCTTACTTCGCTATTTCCCAACTTGGTTTTAGTTTGACCTTCAAACTGTGGATTAGGATGTTTACATGAAATAATCATTGTAAGTCCTTCTCTAACATCATCACCAGATAATGGTTCATCATTATCCTTTAAAATTTTATTATTTTTAGCATAATTATTGATAATTCTAGTTAAAGCTCTTTTTACCCCTTCTTCATGGGTACCACCTTCATGAGTATTGATATTATTAGTAAAAGAATAGACATTTGAAGAATAACTTTCGTTGTATTGTAACGCTACTTCAATCGAAATATCATTTTCTGATCCTTGTAAATGAATTATATTTTCATGAATAGGTGTTTTATTTTCATTCAACATCTTAACATATTCACTAATACCACCTTCATAGACAAATTCTTCCTTTTTAGGAATTAGAGGATCTCTATCATCAATTAAAATAATTCGTAAACCTTTATTCAAAAAAGCTAATTCTCTTACTCTTACTTTTAATATTTCATAATCAAATATTGTTGTTTCTGTAAATATTTCTGGATCTGGTTTAAAAGTGACTGTTGTTCCAGTTCTATCCAAAGAACACTTATCTACAACATGAAGTGGTTCAGTAGTATGACCACCATTTTCAAATTTTATTTGATAAACTTGACCGTTTTGGTATACTTTTACTTCTACCCAACTACTTAAAGCATTTACAACTGATGCACCGACGCCATGTAATCCACCGGATACTTTATACCCGCCACCACCAAATTTTCCACCAGCATGTAAAACAGTATACACCGTTTCGACTGTAGAAATGCCAGTTTTAGGATGAATACCTGTAGGTATTCCTCTTCCATCATCTTTTACAGTTACAGAATTATCTTTATTGATAATTATTTCAATATCATCGCAATATCCAGCCAAAGCTTCATCAATCGCATTATCGACTATTTCCCAAACCAAATGATGTAGACCACGACTACTAGTTGTACCAATATACATACCGGGTCTTTTTCTTACCGCTTCTAATCCTTCTAATACTTGGATATCTGACGCATCATAATGATTTTCTTTCATTTTTTTCCACCTCTTCTGTTTTTATTATTTCGCCATTTTTTATCTTAAATATAGTAACAGAATCAAACTTATTTTTATTAATTTTCTTTATTTCAGTAGTAGTTATAATAACTTGGATTCCATTATTTATATATTTAATAATATTATTTTTTTTAATATCATCTAATTCACTAAATACATCATCTAACAACAAAATAGGACTGGTACTTTTAAATTGTTTAAAAATATCAATTTCCGATAATTTCATTGCCAAAACAGCCATTCTTTTTTGACCTTGTGAACCATATATTTTTAAATTTTTATCATTTAAATAAAATTCTATCTCATCACGATGTGGACCAAATAAGGTTGTACCACACCTTATTTCTCTAATTCGATTTTTCTCTAATTTCTTAATAAAACCTGATTTTAGATCATCTTCATCAATAAAATTATTGACATATTTTATGTGGAAACCTTCTAATTTTGTTAATTCATAAAACACTTTTCCACAGTTTTCATTAATTTTATCAATAAATTTTTTTCGCATTTTATAAACTAAAATTCCTTTATCAACCAAATAATTTGTAATAATATTAAAATAAGTTTGATCAATTTGACTATTTTTACTCATTTTTTTTAAATAATCATTTCTAATTTTCAACAACTTATTGTACTCTGTTATTATTTTTAAATAATTATCAGATAATTGACTCAATTCTAAATTCAAAAAATTACGTCGATTATTAGGAGATCCTTTGATAATTTCTAAATTTTCTGGATAAAAAATAATAATATTTAAACTATTATTAATGTATTCTGTTACTTTTTTTATTTCTTGATTATCAATTTTTAAAATTTTATTATCTAAATTATAACTTATTTCATATTTAGTTTTAATAGAATTTTTTCTAACAGTACCTTTAATATTACAAAATTTTTCGCCATTTTTAATTAAACTATTATCAAGAGCTAATAAATGAGATTTAGTAAGTCCCAATACATAGATACTTTCTAATAAATTAGTTTTTCCCTGGGCATTATTTCCATATATAATATTAATGTGAGGATTTAATTTTATTTTTAAAGAATTATAATTGCGAAAATTCTTTAGTTGTAATTCTTGTAAATACATAAATTCACCTCTTTTTTTTATAAATGCCACTATTAACGAGTTTTATTAGTTTACGTACACCCTTACCTACATATATATTATATCATAAAATAGCGTAGATAACAAAAAAATAGGACTAAATACCTATTTTTTTTGATATAGTTTTTCTTTTTTTTAATTTCATCAATAACATCGTAGCACGCATAATTTGATTTTCTAAAGATTTCAACGAAATAACTATTTCACAAGTCATCTTATTTGTGAATTTGATAATAGAATTTTTTCGATTTTTCTCATAATTTTCAATATTATTGACACAAATCCAATGACAATTTTCAATTTTTGGAGAACTAGTTGGAAACATTATTACTTCTTTTACTTCATCGATTATAATTGGTAATTTATAATCCATTTCCAACAATTTTTTAGCTCCAATATAGCGTCCTTGGTAACTACTTCCATAGTATTGACAGCTTTCATCAACAATTTCAAATGGTGTTTTTTTTATTGTATAAATACCATTAATATCATAAACTTTAGTCTTGTTTTTATTAATTGGGACTAAAGCTAATGTATCTTCATTGATAAAATATTCTTCAAGCATAATACACCTCCCCCATAACCAAAAAATTGGTAATTCTCTTATAACATAACCATATTGTCAAAATTTGTCGAATTTTGTCGAAAAAAATAAAAAAAATGCATTTTTTTTTGCATTTTAGTATGTTTTTATTGGAACAATTAGTTGAACTAAATTTTCATCTTCAGGATTTTTAATAATAATTGGTTTAATTTCTCCATTAAAAGATAATTCTATTTTTTCACAATCTAAAACTCTTATAGCTTCCATCATATATTTTGAAGAAAATGCTATTTTAATATTTTGATTATTATTTTTTTCAACTTCTATTTTTTCTTCGACATTACCAATTTCTGGAATATTAGAAGTAACTATCACCGTATTACCATTACATTCTAATTTTATAGTATTTTTTTCCTCTTCGGTAGAAAATAACGAAACACGATCAAGTAAAGCATAGAAATCAGCTGTAGAAACAGAAATTGTCAACAAAAATTCAGTTGGAATTAATCTTGAAACATCAGGATATGTAGCATTAATGATTCTAGATAACATAATAATTGTACCAAATTTAAAAATTACTTTATTGTTAAATATATGAATTTCGACATTTTCTTCCTCATCACTAAATAGTTTGGATAATTCAATTAAATTCTTAGTAGGAATTATTATGTTTATTTCTTCATCCACAGCTTTTTCTAAAACAATTTTTTTTCGAGCTAAACGATAAGAATCAGTAGCAGTACACTCTAAAATATTTTTAGAAATTTTAAAATTCATTCCTGTTATTTCTGGTTTTATTCCTGATGTTGAAGCAGCAAATGTTATTTGATTAAATATATTTTTCAAAACTTTGTTGCTTAAAATAATTGGATTTTTACTATCATTTAATTCTAGATTAGGAAATTCATCAACATTGTTACAATTTAGAGAAAAAGAACTATTTGCTGTGGAAATAAAAATTTTTGAATCCATTACTTCTTCAATAGAAATAATTTCGTTAGGTAATTTTCTTACGATATCATATATATATTTACCTGAAACAACAAACTTTCCACAGTTATAATCTTCTTCAATATTTTTATTATTGATAAAAGTTCTAATAGCTATATCATTATCAGTACTTGATAGATATAAACCTTCTTGTTTTAAATCAAATTTTATACAATTAAGTATAGGTCTTATATTTTTGTTAGAAATTCCTTTAATTACATAATTTAAGTGTTGGAATAGCACTTCTTTTTTTATTTTAAAATTCATATTAACAGCTCCTTTTTTTATATTATATATATGTATTATTATTATAGATGTGGATAATGTGGATAACTTTAGAAAAGTATTAATTTTCTTATTATTTTATGTGGTGGATAACATGTTGATATTATTCATTTATCCACGGTATTTGATTTAAAATTTTAGTAATTTCGATATTTAATTCATCATTTTTTTCTACTTCTTTTTTTATTTTATTTACAGCATGCATTACCGTTGTATGATCTTTTCCACCAAATTCCGAACCAATTTTAGGAAGAGATTCTTTTAAATATATTCTACAAATATACATAGCTATTTGTCTTGGAATTGTTATATCGTTAGATTTTCTCTTTCCTTTTAGATCTTCAACATTAATATTATAGTTATTGGCAACAATTTGTAAAACTTGTTCAATTTTATTTTTAGAAATAACTGTTTTCCCAAAATAATCTTTTAAAGCATCCATAGCTAGTTCTAGAGTTATATCAGATCCGTTCATGATAGCAGCATAGGCGATAATTCTTGTAATAGCTCCTTCTAATTTTCTAATATCACTAGTACAATTGTTAGCAATGTATTCCTTAACATCTTGTGGAAAAAAAGTATCCATATTATTACTATCAATTTTTTTATCAATAATATCCATTCTTAGTTGGTAATCAGGTGGGAGAATATCGACAATTAATCCCCACACAAAACGCGTCCTTAGTCTTTCTTCTAGTTTTTTTAAATCATCTGGTGAACGGTCAGAAGCAATTACTATTTGTTTGTTGTTTGTATATAAATCATTAAAAGTATTAAAAAATTCTTGTTGCGTTTTGTGAGCAATTTCTAGATATTGAATATCATCAATCATTAATACATCCACATTACGATATTTATCTTTAAAACTGTCGATAGTTTCAAAATTACTGTCTCCTTCGTTTTTTCGATAGATTTTCAAAAAATCATTGACAAAAGTATCAGTCGTGACATATAAAACTTTTTTTCGACTATTTTCTTTTATGTAATTTCCAATTGCATGCATTAAGTGAGTTTTGCCAAGACCACTTTTACCATATATAAATAATGGATTATACATACTACCAGGTTGTTCTGCTACTGCCAAGGCGGTCGCTTTAGCAAATTTATTACTAGCTCCAGAAACAAAGTTTTCGAATGTGTATTTTGGATCTAAATTTGAATTAAATGAAGTGTTTTCTGGCACACCAATTTCATCAATATCGATGATAGCTTCGTTATTGATATCATCTTCAGTCACAAATTCAAATTTAAAAATAGAGCCAGTAACATCAGTAAAAGTTTTTTCAATTAAATCAATATAATTTTCTTTTAAATGTTTCTTATGTAAGGACATAGGAACAAGTATTTTAGCCCGTTCTTCGGTTAATTCAATTAATTTTGTTTCTGAAAACCACATATCATATAATACAGGAGTTAAGTTTTCCTGCATCTTTTCTAAAAAAGAATTCCATATACTGTTGATATCCACATAAATCACCCACTTTATTTACCTATATTCTACCTTATTTTCTAAAAAAAGGCTACAAAAATGTGGAAAAAGTTTAAAAAAAATCTAATTTCCACATTAAAAAACACTTTAAATTATTGGGAAATAGTAGTTATACACAAATATGTGGATAACTTTATCAACTTTGCATAGTAAATGTTAATTAAATATTCCACAAATGTTAATTAAAATGTGGATAACTATTAAAAATGTGGAAAAATATCAAATTTGAGGTTTTTTTGTTCAAAAACATTTGACAAACTATCTATTTATCTATATAATTAATTAAGCAATTGAGATTTTGGAGGTGGATTATGAAAAGAACTTATCAACCAAATAATAGAAAAAGAAGTAAAAAAATGGGTTTTTTAGCTCGCGCTAAATCTAAAATTATAGGTAATCGTCGTCGCAAGGGACGTAAAGTATTATCACATTAATAATGTCCACTGTTTTCCAGTGGTTTTTTGTTATTAATTGAGGTGGATTATGAATAAAGAAAATATTGTCAAAAAAAATTTAGATTTTCAAAGAATAATTAAAAATAATAAGCCATATAAATATAAAGATTATGTTTTATATGTGGAAAAAAATAATGACAATAATTATCATTTTGGTTTTTCAGTTGGAAAAAAAATTGGAAAAGCTGTTATAAGAAATAAAATCAAAAGGCAATTAAAAAGTATTGTTAGTAAAAAAGACTACCAAAATGGTTTTAATTGTATTATAATAGTAGGTAGTAATATTTTAAATAAAACTTATCTAGAAATGGAAAAAAATTTATTAGAAGTATTAACTAAGTTAGATTTAATAAAGGAGAAAAGAGATGACCAAATTTAAAAAAATAATTTTAATAGCTTCTTTGGTATTGGTGTTAACTGGATGTACTAAATATAAGAGTTATGACAGTAAACCAGTTATTATTGAAGAAACTGGACAACGAGTAGTTGAAAATTTGTTATGTAAAACTGAAGAAACTGAAAAACAATATTCTGAATTGAAAGAAAATTATCTTAAAAATTTAGATGAAAAATTAAATAAATCAGAAATTACTCAGGAAGAATATGATAAAAAAGTAGAAGAATTAAATTCTAGTTTTGATTTAAGTAATGTTGCTACATGTGAAGAATTTAATGTTTTTTCAGGTGATGAAGGTTTATGGACTACTTTATTTGTAAAAACTTTAGCTTGGCTAATAGTTAAAATAGGTATGTTTACCAAAAATTATGGTTGGGCAATTATTTTAGTAACTATTTTAATTCGATTGGCTCTATACCCATTAACTAAAAAAACAGCAATGCAATCAGAAAATTTAAATGCTGCTAAATCAAAATTAGATAAATTAGAAATGAAATATAGAAATCGTAATGATCAACAATCACAAATGATGAAATCTCAAGAGATGTTAGCAATATATAAGGAATATAAAATTAATCCTTTATCTGGTTGTCTTTTCGCACTAATTCAGATTCCTTTGTTCTTTGCATTTTATGAAGCTTTGTATCGTTTACCAGTTGTTTTAGAAGAAAATTTCTTTGGAATTAATTTAGGTATAACTCCATTAACAGCATTTCAACACGGACAATTCTACTATATAATATTTTGTGTATTAGTTATTGTTGCTACTTATTTCTCATTTAAATTAAATTCAACAATGAATCAATCTGGTGCTCAAGCAAAACAAATGAAAATGATGACTAATATAAGTATTGCTATGATTTCTATAGCTTCACTTACCATTTCAACTGGTATTGCATTATATTGGATAATTAATAGTAGCTTTACTATTGTTCAAAATTTAATAGTAAAAAGGAGTAAAAAAAATGAACATATTGCATAGATATGAAGGTAAAAATTTAGAAATTTTAAAAGAACAATATTTAAAAGAATTAGGAGTATCTTCTTCTGATTTGTATATCATTACGACTGAAGAAGAAGCAGGTTTATTTAAAGGAAAGAAATATATTGTTGAAGTTTTAACAAAAGAAGATATTAAAAAAGCAATTAAAGAATTTATGATTCAATTAGGAAAAAATATGGGTATTGATATTAATTCTGAAATAAGAATAGAAGATCATAATATTAATATTTTACTAGTTACATCTAATAATAATATTATGATTGGAAAAGAAGGAAAAACGCTAAATTCTATTCAAATTGTTTTAAAACAATCTTTACAAGAATTAAATAGATTCAATTTAAAAATTAATTTAGATGTTGGCGACTATAAGGCTAAAAAAATTAAAAATTTAGAACGTGAAGTTAAAAATATTTGTAAAGAGGTTTTAAAAACAAAAGTTGAAGTAAAGTTAGATCCAATGAACTCTTATGAAAGAAGAAAAGTACATTCAATTGTTGGTGAATTTGAAAATTTACAATCAATAAGTTATGGCGAAGAACCTAACCGTTATACTGTAATTAAAATTAAAGACTAAATAGTCTTTTTTTCTTGATTAATGTTAGAAGTTGCTGTAAAATACTTGTGGAAAGGGGAAAAAAATGAAAACAGAATATTTATCTAGAAAAGTTATAGATTATCTAGATACTAATTATGTAGAAATTATAAGTCCGATTATAAATAATCCTGAGTTTATTAAGAGAAAAGAATATAATCATCATGAGCAACGATCTGTTTTTTATCATAGTTTAATGGTTTCATTAACATCTTATCATTTGGCTAAAAAATTAGGTCTAGATTATAAATCAGCAGCCATTGGTGGATTATTACATGATTTTTATTATAATGATTGGCAATTAACAAAAGAAAAAAGACCCTTTCATTTACAACATGGCTTTGTTCACGCAAAAGAAGCTTTAGCAAATTCGAAACAAATATTTCCCGATTTAATCGATAAGAAGGTAGAAAATATTATTAAAAGGCATATGTTTCCTTTAAATTTTATTCCCCCTTTTTATTATGAAAGTTGGTTAATTTGTTTTGTTGATAAATATTGTTCGTTAGAAATATTTAAAAATCCTAAAAAATTATATAAATATATTGGTATTATGAAGGAGGAAAAACATGAATGATACAATAGCAGCTATATCCACAGCATTAGGAGTTGGTGCCATTTCTATTATTAGAGTAAGCGGCAATGATGCAGTAACAATAGTTAATAAAATAACAAAAAACAAAAAATTAGATAAAGTATCTAGTCATACGATAAACTATGATTATATTATTGATGAAAATGAAATTATTGATGAAGTGTTGATATCAGTTATGTTAGCTCCTAAAACATTTACTAAAGAAAATATTGTGGAAATAAATTGTCATGGAGGAATTGCTACTACTAATAAAGTATTAGAATTATTATTAATAAATGGTTGTCGTTTGGCTGAACCTGGAGAATTTACAAAAAGAGCCTTTTTAAATGGTCGAATTGATTTAATTGAAGCCGAAGGAATTATGGATCTAATAAATTCAAAAACAGAAACTTCAAGAAATTTAGCTATCAATCAATTAAGTGGTAAAACATCTAAATTAATTCATGATTTAAGACAAGATATTGTTGAAATTTTAGCTAATATTGAAGTAAATATCGATTACCCTGAATATGAAGATATTGAGGTATTAACTGTTTCAATGTTAAGTAATAAAATAGTTGATATTAAAAATAAAATAACTGAAATTTTAAAAAAGAGTGAAAATGGTAAGATAGTAAAAGAAGGTATAAATTTAACTATAATAGGTCGTCCTAATGTTGGGAAAAGTAGTCTTTTAAATTGTTTATTGGAACAAAATAAAGCGATTGTAACTGATATAGCAGGAACTACTAGAGATTGTGTTGAAGGAACAATAAATCTAGATGGAATCATAATAAATATAACTGATACTGCCGGTATAAGGAAAACTGATGATATCGTCGAAAGTATTGGTGTAAATAAAAGTATTGATTTAATTTCAAAATCAGATTTAGTTATTTTACTTCTTAATAACAATGAAAAATTGACTGATGAAGATATTGAATTATTAAATAAAATAAAAGATAAAAATTACTTAATAGTTATTAATAAAACAGATTTAGAAACTAAAATAAATTTAGAACATTTCGATACTAATAAAATTGTCTTTATTAGTGCATTGAATAATATTGGTATTGAAGATTTAAAAAATAAAATAAAAGAAATATTCAATTTAGAAAAAATTGAAACATCCGATTTAACTTATTTAACTAACGCTCGTTCTATATCTTTATTAAAACAATCTTTAAATTTAATAAAAGATATTAAAAAAGGTATAGATAATAATTTACCGATTGATATGTTAGAAATAGATTTGAAAAATGTATGGAACTTGTTAGGAAATATAATTGGCGAAACATATGAAGAAGAATTACTTGATCAATTATTTAGTCAATTTTGTTTAGGAAAGTAGGTGATATTGTGCAATATGATGTAATCGTAGTTGGTGGTGGTCACGCTGGATGTGAAGCAGCCTTAGCTACAGCTAAAAAAGGTCATAAAACTTTATTAATAACTGGACGTATTGAAAATATAGCTACAATGCCATGTAATCCTTCTATCGGTGGTTCAGCTAAAGGTATAGTTGTAAGAGAGATAGATGCTTTGGGTGGCATGATGGGAAAAGTAGCTGATAAAAGTTTACTTCAAATAAAAATGTTAAATTATGCTAAAGGACCAGCTGTAAGAGCTTTAAGAGCCCAAGCTGATAAAGTAACTTATCCTAAGGAAATGTTGAAAGTATTAAAAAATCAAAAAAATTTAGAAATAAAAGAATCTATCGTTGAAGATTTAATAATTGATAATAATAAAGTAGTAGGAGTCACCACCGAATCTTCTGAAAAAATCTATTCTAAAATTGTTATTTTGACAACTGGTACGTATTTAAAATCTGATATTTTAATTGGGGATACAAGAAAACGCGAAGGTCCTCATGGTGAGAGGCCAAGTAATCACTTAAGTGATAATTTAAAAAAATATGGATTTAGAATAATTAGATTAAAAACTGGTACCCCTCAACGTATAGCTAAAGATAGTATCGATTTTTCTAAGACAAAGATTGAAAAAGGAGATAGTGTTTATCATACTTTTAGTTTTGATGATAAACCTACTTACAAAATTGAAAATCAGATTCCATGTCATTTAATTTATACTACACCTTTAACTCACAAAATTATTTTAGATAATCTAAATAAATCAAGTATGTATGGTGGTCTTAATGATATTACAGGAATTGGTCCTAGATATTGCCCTTCGATTGAAGATAAAATAGTAAGATTTAAAGATAAAGAAAAACATCAATTATTTTTAGAACCAGAAAGTCTTTATTATGATGATATTTATTTACAAGGTTTCTCTACTAGTATGCCCAAAGATGTTCAAGAACAAATGGTTCATAGTTTACCTGGTTTAGAACATGCAAAAATTAATAAATATGCTTATGCTATTGAATATGATGCTATCTACCCTACTCAGTTAAAAAGAAGTTTAGAAACTAAAGTGATTGAAAATTTATTTACTGCAGGTCAAATTAATGGTACGAGTGGTTATGAAGAAGCAGCTTGTCAAGGTTTAATTGCTGGTATAAATGCTAGTCTAAAACTAGAAAATAAAGAACCTTTAATACTAGGTCGTAATGAGGCATACACGGGAGTATTGATAGATGATTTGGTTACTAAAGGAGTTAGAGATCCTTATCGATTACTTACATCACGGGCTGAATATCGTTTACTATTAAGACATGATAATGCTGATTTAAGATTAAGAGAATATGGTTATCAAGTTGGTTTAATTGATGAAGAAAAACATAATAAATTGTTAGATAAAATAAATAAAATTGAAGAATTAAAAAGAAAATTAAAAAGTGTTAAAATAACGCCAAATGACAATGAAATATTGATTAAATTAGATAGTGCACCAATAAAAGATGGTTATAGTTTATATGAGTTATTAAAACGACCAGAAATAACATATGAAAAATTAGTAAACAATAATTTAATTAATTTTAACTATTCAGATGAAATAATAGAACAAGTAGAATTAAATATCAAATATGAAGGTTATATAAAAAAAGCAGAAAAAGAGGCTTTAAAATTAATTAATTTAGAAAATAAAATTATTCCTGAAAATATTGATTATAATAAAATAACTAATTTAGCAAGTGAAGCAAAACAAAAATTATCAGAAGTTCGTCCTACTTCCATTGGTCAAGCTATAAGAATTAGTGGCGTTAATCCTGCTGATATTTCAATATTAAGTATATACTTGAAGAAAGAATACAATAAATGAATAAGCAACAGTTTATTGAAGAATTGCTAAAACTTAATATTGAAATAAGTGAAGAACAATTGAAACAACTAGATAAATATTATAAATTGCTAGTTGAATGGAATAGTTTTATGAATTTGACAGGAATAACTGCTGAAAATGAAGTCTATTTAAAACATTTCTACGATAGTTTAACAATAACAAAGATAGTTAACTTATCTAAAACAAAAACTTTATGTGATGTTGGAACAGGTGCAGGCTTTCCTGGTTTAGTTTTAAAAATAATATTTCCTCATCTAAAAATAACTTTAATTGATTCATTAAATAAAAGGATTAATTTTTTAAACGAAGTAATTAAACAGTTAGGTTTAAAAGACATAGAGACAATTCATACAAGAATTGAAGTATTTGGTATAAATAATCGTGAAAAATATGATGTTGTAGTAGCTCGTGCGGTTGCTAAATTAAATGTTTTACTCGAATATTGTATTCCTATTACTAAAATAGACGGTTATTTTATTGCCATGAAAGCTAATTGTGAAGAAGAACTTAAAGAAATATCACATGCTTTAAAAGTTTTAAATGCCAATTTTATTGAACGGGAAATAATTTATTTACCGTGCGAACAAAGTTTAAGAACATTGATCAAAATAAAAAAAATAAAAGAAACAGATAATAAATATCCTAGAAAAAATAGTGAAATAAAAAAAAGAACACTATAGTTTCTAGGTTTTTTTAATTATTTCCCAAAATCCCTTGCAATATTTCCCAAAATATAGTATTATACTTATATAAAAGAATTAGGAAGGGGTTTTTTTCATGCAAAACAATGAAAAAAAAGTTGTCGAATTAAATATATCAGATGTATTACCTAATAGATTCCAACCACGTATTAAATTTGATGAAAATTCGATTAATGAATTAGCTTTATCAATTAAAAAGTACGGAGTTATTCAACCAATTGTTGTTAGAAAAATTGGTGATAAATATGAAATAATAGCGGGCGAAAGAAGATATAAAGCCAGTGTTTTAGCTGGTAAAACGACTATACCTGCAATAATTTCTGAAATGAATGACAAAGATAGCGTTGAAATTGCACTTATTGAAAATGTTCAACGTGAGGATTTAACGCCAATTGAAAAAGCCATATCATATAAAAAGATACTTGATATGGGTTATATTAGTCAAGAAGAATTAGCTAATAAAGTTGGTAAATCACAATCTTCTATTGCAAACACATTAAGACTGTTAAATCTTACTGATGATGTTCAAGAAGCTTTATTAGAAAATAAAATATCTGAACGTCATGCGAGATCTTTGTTGAAATTAAAAGACAATAAACAACAGGTAGATATGCTAAATAAAATAGTAAATGAAAGATTAACAGTTAGAAAAACTGATGAGGAGATAGATAGAATGCTAAATGATAATATGAATAATAATTTTAACAATATATCAACTAATGATAATTCTTTAGAAACTGAAAATGTAATAACAATTCCTGATGTTGAAATACCACAAGTTGCTTCACCTTCTTTAGCACCAGGTTTTATGGATATAGATAAAATTGAACAAGAAGCTAAAGATATTGCCCCTATCGAAAAAGAAAAACCTAATATTGATAATCTTTTACAGTCTGATCCTAATTTTGTTGCTTCAGAACCAGTTCAACCGGTACCAGATGATGATCCTATTTTAACTTCTGGAAAATTCTTTAATTTTTTTGGAAATAATACAGAAGAAAATAAAGATAATTTTGATACTCAACAAAGTTTTTTCAGTAATACAGATAATTCTATGAATAACCAAGTAGAAGGATTAGTTTCACCTTCTGTTCCTACTTCATCAATCGAAACTCCGGCAATGAGTACACCAGAGGTACCAACAATGCCAGAAGTACAACCAGCATATGAAGTACCAGTAATGGATACACCAGAGGTACCAACAATGCCAGAAGTACAACCAACATATGAAGTACCAGTAGTAGACACACCAGAGGTACCAGCAATGCCAGAAGTACAACCAACATATGAAGTACCAGTAATGGATACACCAGAGGTACCAAC
>CALVXM010000022.1 GCA_944371305.1 uncultured Bacilli bacterium
ACAGGATGTGTATTATATAGGTGGGATGAGGCACATAATCAATATGTATTTCGCTATGATGAAGAATGCAAAGTGAATGAAGAGAAGCCAAATTTAACATCAACACTATTAGAGCAAGTTGGAAGTAAAGGATTAGTCCAAGATGCAACGAATAGTAATATATATTATTATGTAGGTGGAAATGATGTTGTAACAAATAACTATTTATGGTATGGAGGACATCATTGGAGGATATTAGAAATAGATACAGATGCTAATACATTATTATTAGTATCCCAACAACCATTGACAGCAATTAGCCTAGCAAGTACCCCTTGGGATACCCAAGAAGAATATGAATCAAGTTATATTAATAGTTGGTTAAATGATTATTTTTATAATAGTTTAGATAGCGATATTCAAAATAATATCGTAAATAATACATTTAATGTGGGGATATATAATGATGTCGATGAGATAACAACAACTGGGAAGGTTGGATTACTAGATCAAGACCAATATGAAAGAGCAGGAGGACAAGATTCTTATTTAGATATTAAGGATTGGTGGTGGTTAGGAAATAGATATAGTTCGTCTCACGTTCGCTATGTCGGCGATATTGGCAACCTCACCTACGATGGCCCTAAGAATGCAAAAGGTGTTCGTCCTATTATCAAGATTTCTGATATAACTATTACCGAGGGGGATGGTACTCTAACATCAAATTATAAAACAGCAGATAAGTCTTCAAATACAAGTAATGTCCAAGTAGGGGAATATATTAATGTACTTACCACTGGTGACGAATGTGGTGATAATAAAAAATGTACTTTTAGAGTAGTAAGTAAAGATAGTGATAGTATTAAAGTAGTATTAAATGGATTACTTCCAACAACTAGTGAATATGGAAGTAATGCAACAATCACAACCAATCATACAATATATACACCATTAAATGCATTTGCTAATAATATATCAAGTGATTATCGTTATACAGCCAATAAAACGTTTTATATAGGGGATTATCCAGTTGGAGCAAATTACACCAATGTTCAAGATGAAACATTGACAGCTAGTGTAGGATTACCAACAGTAGGAGAGATGTTTAGTGGAAATGATATTGATTTAAGTACATCAAGTAACAAAACATTTGTAGATATAAATACGATTGAAAATCCAACTATATATGGTCGTTATTGGACAATGAATCGCGTTAATTCGCCTGGCGTTTTCAATGTCACCAGCGATGGTGACTTTGAAAACGGTGGTCCTTCGAATACGTACGGCGTCCGTGCAGTTATATATCTGAAGTCAGGGACTTCAGCTTTGACCTTCACTGGAGGTGAAGGTACTGCAGAGTCACCTTATGAATTACAATAATTAAAAAGGTAATTAATTTAAAATTAGTTACCTTTTTTTGACATTTTATAAAGTTCTAAAGTGCTACAATTATTAATATATTAAATTGGGTGAAGAATATGAAAAGAATGAGGTTAAAAAAGAAGAAAAGTCTAAAGTTTTTGAAGTACCCGTTACTTATTATAATTATAGTATTAATAATTAATTATATTTTTAAAGGAATAAGTTTAAATAGCAATCCTGATTTTATTAATAAATTATTATATGAATCACATTTTTCGCAAGAACAACAAGATATTAATTTATTAGATGAATTTTTAGAAACGTTTGGAAATATAAAATTAGAAGAACCAATTACAATTATCGATAAAGTTTTTGCTTACAACAAAGAAGAACAATTACAACAAGAATTACAACAATTTAATTACATGCAAAATAAAGTAGTTACTAATCCTCGTGTGTATATTTATAGTACTCATCCTAATGAAATGTATGAAGGTGAAAAATTAGAAGGTTATAACCTTAGTAATACTGTCGTCTTAGCTTCAATAATATTACAAGAGAAATTAAATGAACTTGGAATTGAAACAATTGTTGAAGAAAGGAGTGCTAGCAAATATATTAAAGAACATAATTTGGAATTTAAAGACAGTTATCAAGCAACTAGAGAGTTTTTAAAAGATCAATTAGATAATGATTTTGATTTGATTATCGATTTACACAGAGATGCAGTTTCTAAAGAAAGAACAACGACTAATATTGATGGTAAAAATTATGCTAAAGTAATGTTTGTTAATAATGTTAATTATAAAGATAATGTTGCCTTAGCTAAAAAATTAAATAATATAATCATAGATAAATATCCGACTTTATCAAGAGGAATATATAATAAATATATCGATAATTTTAATCAAGATTTAAATAAAAATGTTCTTTTAATCGAACTAGGGGGTAATTATAATAATATCGATGAAGTAATTAATACGATTGATGTTTTAGCAAATTCAATAAAGGAGCTATTAAAATGAACAAAACTAAATTAAGAACAACAGTATTTAGAATTAGTTTTATTGTTTTATTTGCTATATTTTTAACTATTTTTATGAGTAATAAGTATGGTTATTACGAATATAAGAAACATGAACAAGTGACACTAACACAAGAACAAATTGCTAGATTTGAACAAGATGTAAAAGATGGGAAAAATATTGATTTAGAAAATTATTTAGATAATACGACTAAGAATTATCAAACTAAGTTATCACAAGCTGGATTAAATGTATCTAATTCACTGGCTAATATTATTAAGGCTGGAGTGGATAGTTTCTTTAAATATATTGGTAAGTTTGTTGTTGAAAATTAATTAAAATCAAGTGATTAAAAAGCGAAAAAACATTCGCTTTTTCTTTACTTTTTAATTTAATTTTGATAGAATTTTAATTAGAGAGATTGGTTTAATAACAAAGTCAAGAGGTGGATAGTGATGGAAAAAATTATATTTCACATCGATGTCAATAATGCTTTTTTATCATGGACGGCTATTGATTTATTAAATAATGGTTATAAATATGATATAAGAAATTCTTATGCAGTAATCGGTGGTGATCCTAAAGCTAGAAAAGGAATTGTTTTAGCTAAATCACCTTTAGCTAAAAAGCTTGGCATTAAAACAGCTATGACGTTATATGAAGCTAAAAAAAAGTGTAAGTTTTTAAAAATATATCCACCTAATTATAAATTTTATAGTATGATGAGTCATAAATTATTTGAATTGTTAAGTAAATATACACCTGATATTGAAATAGCTAGTATTGATGAATGCTATTTAGATTATGGCAAAGTTAAAAATTTATATGGAGATCAGTATCAATTTGCTCTAAAATTGCAAAAAGAAATATTTGAAACCTTAGGTTTTACTGTTAACATTGGAATTGCTAATAGTAAATTATGCGCAAAAATGGCAAGTGATTTTAGTAAACCTAATAAAATTCATACGCTTTATGACTATGAAATTAAAGAAAAAATGTATCCTTTACCAATCGACAGATTATTTATGATCGGTAGAAAGACTAGTGAAAAGTTAAATAGTTTAGGAATAAGTACGATTGCTGATTTAGCTTGTTTTCCTCATGAAAAATTATATATTTATTTTAAAAATCAAGCGACATTTTTAATCAATCAAGCTAAAGGTATCGATGATAGTGTTGTTAACAGTGAGATATCTGTTCCTAAAGGAATTAGTAATGAAATAACTTTAGAAAAAGATATTATAAATAAAGATGAATTATATCCTTATTTGATGAGTTTATGTGAAACCGTTAGTATCCGATTAAGACGTCAGAATAAATATACGACAGTTATATGTGTTATTTTAAAAGATAATTATTTTAAAAGAAAATCTCATCAAAAAAAATTAGCTAATGCTACCAATATAACTGGTGAAATTTATAAAATATCAAAGGAAATATTAGATGAAATGTGGAATAATGAGGCAATTAGATTAATCGGAGTTAGATTAGATAAGTTGATTGAAAACGTTAATTATCAAGTATCATTATTTGAGGAAAATAATCATAAAGATGACTCAAAAATAGATAATGTTTTAGATTCTTTAAAACAAAAGTATGGTAATAAAATAATTACTAAAGCTAGTTTAAAAGATGATAATAAACATTATAAGGGGTTATAGATAAAAAAAATTAAAAAAAACTGTAAAAAAATTGTAATTATGTGAAAATTATGTTAAAATAACAAATAGGTGATGAATATGGCCTTAGATGAGATAAGAAAATCTTTAGATATGAATCCTAGTTTAGATGAGGATATGAAAATTTGTCTAATGGATTTAATAACTCTATTTCATAATAAGTTTCCTAATGTCGATCTTACTAATTTAAAAGAACGACTTAAGAGTTTAGCTATAATTAGAGGAAGTAAGTTTTTAATTACAAAATCATCTAGCTACAATCCTTTAGCTAACGAAATGTTGATTAATTTAGTTAAAATTAATGATGATGTTGATTGTAGACATATTTTAATGCGGGAAATACTTAATATAATTACTGCTAAAGATAATTATACTGGTTTTAATAAAGATAATGCTTATGAAGCCTTAAATGTTGGTTATACTGAAATATTAACTAATTATTTAGTTGGTAATGAATCTGAATCAGAATATGAAGATGAAATCGTTGCTACTAATATGATTGCTAGTATTGTTGGTAATGATAACTTGTTCAATGCTTATTTCAACAATGATGTAACTTTAATAATGAACAGTGTTTGTTAGAAGGAGTTTTATATGAATGATTTTATGGAGATAATGCAGTTGATGAATAATGGCTTAAATAATGAAAGCACTTTAAATGATACTTATCCAAGAATTGTCGCTTTAGCCTTAGCTAAAAATCCTAATAGTATCGAAAATGTCCAAGCGTGGATGTTAGAGGAAGCTTGTTTTTCCAAACCTCATCCAGGACTTGATAACGTTAAAGAAGCTTGTGAAGAAGTAATTTCTGCTAGTTTAAGTCAAAATTTAGATCAAAGAATACGATAAACAATGAAAAAGAAGTAGTACTAAAAGTAATCAAAATAAGAGAGAATGTGGTTGGTGGAAACATTTTTTGAACTTTTAAGAATTCACCTTTGGAGTTTATTAGGTGACGCGTTATAGTCATTAAAGATAGATTTATTCTATAAATTAAGGTGGTACCACGAGCAATTCGTCCTTTTGAGGATGAGTTGCTTTTTTAAATGTAAAAGGAGTGAAATTATGCAAGAAAAAGTAGATAGTATAAAAAAAGAAGTTTTAGAAGCAATAGATGGTATTTGTGATAGTAAAGTTTTATATGATTTACGAGTTAAATATATTGGTAAAAAAGGGATAATTAGTGAATTAGTATCTTCTTTAGGGAGTTTAACGATTGAAGAAAAAAAGCAATATGGTTCTTTAATCAACAATTTAAAACAAGAAGTTACTAAATTGTTTGATGACAAAAATAAGGAAATCGAATTAAATTTATTAAATGAAAAGTTGAAAAATGAAAAAATTGATATTAGTTTGCCAAGTATACAAATACCAATCGGAAGTCCTAATATATTAGAAAAATTAATTGAAGAAGTCGAAGAATTATTGATGTCGATGGGATATGATGTTGTCGATGGCCCAGAAGTCGAAGAAGACAAATTCAATTTTGAAATGTTGAATATTCCAAAAGGTCATCCGGCAAGGGATGCTCAAGATACTTTTTACATTAAAGGTGAAGAAATTTTACTTAGAAGTCAAACTTCACCCGTTCAAGTAAGAACGATGATAGAAAATAAGGGTGAGAAACCAATTAGAATGATTTGTCCTGGTAAAACTTACCGTAGAGACGATGATGATGCTACACATTCTCATCAATTTATGCAAATAGAAGGATTATTAATCGATAAAGATATTAGTTTATCTGATTTAAAAGGAACTATCGATGTAATTGTTAAAAAACTATTTGGCGAAAGTATCGAAACCAGATTTCGTCCTAGTTATTATCAATTTACCGAACCTTCTGTCGAGGTAGACATCAGTTGCTTTAATTGTCATGGTAAGGGATGTAATATATGTAAACAAAGTGGTTGGATAACAGTAGCAGGAGCAGGCATTGTTCATCCTAATGTTTTAAAAATGGGTGGTTATGATCCTAAAGTTTGGTCAGGATTTGCTTTTGGTTTTGGTGCCGAAAGATTGGCGATGCTTAAGTATGGGATTAATGATTTAAGAGTTTTTTACAATACTGATTTAAGAGAAGTAGCTACTTTTGATAGAAAGGAAAGTGATTAGAATGATTAGTTTAGATTGGGTTAAAGATTATATTGATATTGCTGATCAAAATCCGAAAGATTTAGCTGTTAAAATAACTAAAGCTGGTATTAATATTGAAGCAGTCATTTCTAATCATATCGATAATTTAGTTATTGGTGAAGTAATTGATTGTTTTGATCATCCTGATAGTGACCATTTACATGTTTGTAAGGTTGATATAGGTTCAGAAATTATACAAATAGTATGTGGTGCTCCTAATGTAAGAAAGGGATTAAAAGTAATTGTATCTTTACCTGGGGCTATTTTACCTGGTAATTTTGAAATCAAAAAAAGTAAAATTAGAGGTGTTGAATCTAATGGTATGATTTGTGCCTTATATGAATTAGGATTAGAAGAAAAGACTGAAGAAAATTATAACAAAGGAATTTGTGAATTAGATGAAGATGCTAAAGTAGGAGATGATCCTTTAGAATTTTTGAAATTAACTGATACATTATATGAACTAGATGTCCATAAACATCGTAATAATGATTGTTATTACCACATAGGTTTTGCCTATGAAATAGCCGCTATTTTAAATCGCAAGGTAAGTTTACCAGAAAGTAATTTTAAACAAATCGATGATAGTATTACTAAATATTTTAATTTAGAGGTCAAAACTGATAAATGTCCTTATTATTTAGCTAAAATGGTAACTGATGTTAAAATAAAAGAATCACCTGAATTTATTAAAAAAAGATTAATTGCAGCAGGAATGCGTCCAATTAATAACGTTGTCGATATTTCCAATTATGTTATGTTAGAATATGGGCAACCATTACATTTTTTTGATAAGGATAAATTAGGGGATAAAATAGTCGTAAGAGATGCTTTGAAAGATGAAGAAATAATCACTTTAGATGGTAAGAATCGTATTTTAAAACAATCTGATATTGTTATTACTGATGGCATAAAACCAGTTTGCATTGCTGGAGTTATGGGTGGTGAGAATACCGAGGTTGATGATAATACGAAAACGATTCTAATCGAAAGTGCGATTTTTGATGCAGTTAGTATTAGAAATACTGCTAATAGGTTAAATTTAAAAAGTGAAGCTTCTATTAGATATGGTAAAGGATTAAATTATGAATATACTTTAAAAGCTATTAACCGCGCTTGTTATTTACTAGAAAAATATGCTGATGCGAAAGTGTTAAAAGATATGATTAGTCATGATATAATCGATAAAACTTTAAAAACAGTTACTTTTAAGGCTAGTGATGTCGATAAAATCTTAGGTATTAATATAACAACTAAGGATATGGAAACTGAATTAAAACGATTAGATTTTGATTATCAATTAGAAGGTGAACAATTTGTAGTGACAATTCCTAATCGTAGATTAGATATTGATCCCAATGTTAATGATATTGCTGAAGAAATTGGGCGCTTATATGGTTATCATAATTTAGTTTCAACTTTACCAATGACAACTATTCGTAAAGGAAAATATATAGGAAATGTCAATATGCGTAAAACAATTTCTAAACGTTTAAGAAGTTTAGGATTGAATGAAGTTAAAACTTACACTTTAGTTTCTAGTGAAATGGCTAATATGTTTAACTATGATAACAAAGAAAATATTTATTTACCAAATCCAATGAGTAGTGATAAAGCAGTTATCAGAACTTCTTTAATTGCTTCTTTGTTAAATGTTTATGATTATAATAAAACAAGAAAAGTAAAAGATATTATGATTTATGAAATAGCTAAAACCTACGATAAAGATTATCAAGAAGATAGTAAAATATGTTTCTTAATGAAAGGTAATTATCTAAACAGTAATTGGAATAATGTCAAAATTAAAATTGATTTTTATGTTATAAAAGGTATTTTAGAAAATTTACTAGACTATTTAGGATTTAAAAATCGTTATAGTTTTGAGGTTTGTAATACTACTAATATGCATCCTGGTATGAGTGCGAAGGTATATTTAGATCGAAAAGAAATTGGTATTATTGGTCGTGTTCATCCGTCATTAACTAAAGATGAAATTTATATTTGCGAAATTAGTATGGATAAATTGATGGTTAATACCAAACCAATCAAATATAAAGAAGTATCAAAATATCCAAGTGTTATTAAAGATTTAGCTTTTGTTGTTTCTAAAGATGTTTTATCGAAAGATATTATGGAAATAATTAAGAAATCTGGTGGTAGATTACTTACTGATATTAATGTTTTTGATGTTTATACTGGTGAAAATGTCGATAATGATAAAAAGTCAATCGCTTATTCTTTAACGTTTAATGATCCTACTAAAACTTTAACCGAAGAAGAAATTAATACTTTATTTGAAAAAATTATTAAAGATGTTGAAAGTAAGACGGATGCGAAATTAAGAAGTGTTTAACTTCTTTTTTCTTTAGAATAATAATCAAATTTTTTGTATATTTTTTAAATATTTGATATAATTAATTTAGGTGATTGTATGTCTAGTGAAAAAATATCTGATGAAGTAGAAAAGGCAATTGGCAATATTAATATTGAAGGAATCGATGTTCCTGATGAAGAAAAAGATTTAATTAAAAGAGTCGTTCAAAAACATCAAGAACATTTAGATGATAAAGCAGTTGAATCATTATTATATGATTTAGTTATGAAAGCTAAAGCCAAGGAGGAAGACAATGCCAAAAAACGGTAGATTGGAAGAATGTTTAAGCAATCAATCAAAATACTGTTATGATGGTACTGAGATTTTAGTTAATAATTTTAATATTTTAAATCAAGAGCAATTAGAGACGGTTGAAAGAAGAATAAGTGCTTTAATGTTAACTAAAATTCAAATTCAAGATGTTCCTTCTTTTAAAGAAGTATTTAATATTGATTATCTTTGTCGTCTTCATAAAGAAGTATTTGGTAAAATTTATCCGTTTGCTGGTGAAATAAGAAGAGAAAATATTTCTAAAGGTCATACTCCTTTTTGTCGTCCTGAATTTATTGCTTCTAATTTAATTATGTTGTTAGAAAAAATTAAAGAAGATATCAAAAAAATAAAATCAAGAGATGACATTATTTATTTTTTAGCTTATTATTATTCAGAAATAAATGTCATTCATCCTTTTAGAGAAGGTAATGGTAGGATAACAAGAGAATATTTAAGACAAGTAGTTGTTTTGATTGATCGTTTATATGAATTAGATTATGATTTGGATTTTTCTAATGTCGATGAAAAAGATAAATCTAATTTAATGAATGGTTCGATTGTAAGTGCGATGAATGGCGATTTAACCTTACTTAAAGCATTTTTTGATAGTAGATTAAAAGACATGTGTATTGATTATAGTTTTAAAAGATAAATTTTATAATTTATCTTTTTGATAGGGTGGTAAGATATGAGTAAAATAAAAATAATGGATGAAATACTAGCTAATAAAATAGCTGCTGGTGAAGTAGTTGAAAGATGTGCATCAGTTGTTAAAGAATTAGTGGAAAACAGTATTGATGCTAATGCTAAAGAAATTAAAATTGAATTAAAAGAAGCTGGAACTAATTTAATTAAAGTTACTGATAATGGTATTGGAATGGATAAAGAAGATGCCGTTATGGCTTTTAATCGTCATGCTACTAGTAAGATTCAAGATGAATCCGATTTATATAATATTAATACTTTAGGGTTTAGAGGTGAGGCTTTAGCTAGTATTGCGTCAGTTAGTAATGTTTTACTTAAAACGAGTCAAGGTAATGTTGGGACTTTAGTCAATATTAAAGGTGGAAAGGTAATTAAAGTTGAAAGTACTGATTCTAGAAAAGGTACAGTTATTGAAGTAACAGAATTGTTTTATAACACACCAGCTCGTCTTAAACATTTAAAAAGTTTATATACAGAACTAGCTAGTATTACAGATTATGTTAATAAAATTGCTTTATCTCATCCTGAAATTAGATTTACTTTAATTAATAATGGTAATGTTATTTTAAAAACGGATGGTTCTAGTAATTTACTTAAAACTATCAGTGCGATATATGGAATGGATGTTACTAGGAAAATGTTAGAAATAAATGGTGAAGATGATGATTATATCATATCAGGATTTATTAGTTTGCCAGAAGAACATCGATCTAATCGTAATCATATGGTTACATTAGTTAATGGCCGAGTTGTTAGAAATCAAGAATTAAATAAAACAATTAATGATGCTTATCACTCATATAAGCCAGATAATCGTTATCCGATTGTTATTATTAATATCGAATTAGATCCTAGTTTAGTTGATGTTAATATTCATCCGACTAAAATGGATATTAAATTTAGTAAATTAGAAGAATTATTAGAATTAGTAAAAAAAATAATTATTAATAAATTAAATAAACAAGTCTTAATACCAACATCAGGACTTGTTAGTCAAGAAGAATTTTATAAAATCGAAGAGGAAAAAGCTACCTATGAACCAGTAATTGAAAACAATAAAAAAACTAGTGAGGTTAAGAAGGAAATAGTAAAATCGAAGTATGAAGAAATCAAACTTGATTTAGATCATGAAATTAAAGTTGATTTAAATCAAAAAATTGAACCACCAATTGAAAGACTTCCTATATTATATCCGATAGGATTAATTCATGGTACTTATATTGTTTGTCAAAATGATGATGGGATGTATTTAATTGATCAACATGCGGCTAAGGAACGCGTTAACTATGAAATATTTAAAGAAAAGTTAGCTAATCCTGTAAAAGAAAACATTATAATGTTATTTCCCATGACGGTTGAACTTTCCAATGATGAATACATTATTTTAAAGGAAAATTTTGATTTATTAGAAAATATGGGCTTTGAAATTGCTGAATTTGGAATTAATTCGATTGTCATTAAAGCTCATCCAACTTGGTTAACAAGTGGCTTTGAAGAATTACAAATAAAAAAAATTTTAGAAGCAGTGACAATTAGAGAAAAGAATTTTGACTTAGAAAGATTTAATGATCATTTAGCTGCTACCCTTGCTTGTAAAGCAAGTATTAAAGCTAATACTGAAATTAGTTTAGATGAAATGGAAACTTTAATTTCTGATTTAAGAAAATGTCATAATCCCTTTAATTGTCCGCATGGTAGACCAACAATTATAACATTTACTAATTATGATTTAGAAAAACTATTTAAAAGAAGTGGTTTTGAAAGTTTAAAATAACTAGATATTCCTAGTTATTTTAGTATTATTAAAAATTTTTAAGATGATTTATAGCAAAATTAGTGATATAATTATGTTGATAGGAGAGATAAAATATTACAAAATCAAAAGTTTATTTTACAAGTGAAGTATCAGCTGATAGTTTAGTTAAAATTTATGATGCTTTAGGTGTTAGTTTATCTGGTAAGGTTGCTGTTAAATTACATTCGGGTGAACATGGTAATCAAAATTATTTACGCCCAGAATTTGTTAAAAAACTAGTCGAACGAGTTAATGGTACAGTTGTCGAATGTAATACGGCTTATGAAGGAGCTAGAAATACAACTGAAAAACATAAAAAATTAATGGAAGAACATGGATGGACTAAATATTTTGATGTTGACATTATGGATGCTAGTGGTCCTGATATGGTTTTAGATATCCCTAATGGTTTACAAATTAAGAAAAACTATGTTGGTAAAAATTTAGCTAATTATGATTCGATGTTAGTATTATCTCATTTTAAAGGTCATGCGATGGGTGGTTTTGGAGGAGCTTTAAAACAATTATCGATTGGATGTGCCTCTTCATATGGAAAAGCCTATATTCACGGAGCTGGTGATGTTAACCAAGATATGTTTAAAACAGAGCAAATAAAGTTTATAACTGCAATGGGTGATGCTGCAAGTAGTATTCATAAATATTTTAATGGCAATATTGCTTATGTTAATGCTATGGTTAATATTTCAATAGATTGTGATTGTGATGGTAATGCTTCTGCTCCTTGTATTCCTAATATTGGAATTTTAGCTAGTACTGATCCCGTTGCGATTGATCAAGCTTGTATTGATATAATCTATAACAGTACTCTTCCAGGCAAAGATAAATTGATTGCTAGAATCGAAGAAAAATTAGGGGTTAATATTATTGATGTTGCTTTTAAAGATGGTGCTGGCAATAAAGAATATGAACTTATTAAAATTGATTAGAATATTTCTATAAAAAAATTAATGAAATAATATGGAGGTACTATGATAATTGCAACTAATAATAAAGGAAAATTACAAGAAATAAAAAGTATTTTAAAAGAATATGAATTATATTCTTTAAAAGATAAAAATATCAATATTGATATTATTGAAGATCAAGATAGTTTTTTAGGAAACGCTAAAAAGAAAGCGATGGTAATTTTTGATCTTACTCATGAAGAAACCATTGCCGATGATTCTGGTTTGTGCATAAAAGCATTAAACGATTTTCCAGGCGTTATGACCCATAGATTTTTAGGTGATGCTGCAACCGATGAGATGCGAAACGAATATTTAATTAATGAAGTTAATAAATATGACGATCGAAGTGCATCAGTAGTTTGCATCTTAGTTTATTATGATGGAAGTGACTTTGTTGTTGGAAAAGGAGTTTTAAAAGGAACCATTGCTAAGGAAAGAAGAGGTAACAATGGTTTTGGATTTGATGAAATATTTGAATTACCAAATGGTTTAACTTTAGCGCAACTAACTCCAGAAGAAAAAAATGAAATAAGTGCTCGATCTTTAGCTGCAAAGTCATTAAAAAAACAATTACAAAAAAGATAATAAATCAACTAATAATTGCTAGATAAAAAACATATAATATATTGGTGATTATATGTTTAAAATAGATGATGCTCTATATGCTGCTTCCATTTTAGGAGTTTTATTTGACAAATTTACTAAGGAAGAATTTTTAGAAGGAATTAATATTGAACTTGAACATGGATTGGTTAATCCTAAGACTAATGTGACAAATAATGATTTAATATTAACTTCTAAAATTACTTTAGCACATTTAAATGAATTTCCTAATTATTATAATAAAGATTATGGATTAAAAAAATTTGAAAGATTTTTACAAAGTAAACTTATGAAATAAAAGCAAATCTCATAATTAGATTTGCTTTTATTTTGTATTTTTAAACTCAAGATATAATTATTGTTCATAAATATATATTCGCATGATATAATTTGTTTGTAGGAGTTAGTAAGGAGGAATATGAATAACGAAAAAACTTATTTAATAAATAAAATATTTAATAATGAAAATATTAGGACAGTTTGGGATAATGAAGAAGAAAAGTATTATATAAGTGTTGTTGATATTGTAGGAATTTTAGCTGAAAGTAAAGATAAACAAGCATATTGGAGAAAATTAAAACAAAGATTAAAAGTTGAAGGAAATGAAAGCGTGACAAATTGTCACGGTTTGAAATTAAAAGCCAGTGATGGTAAATATCGACTAACCGATGTCGTCGATATCGAGGGAATGTTTAGAATAATTGAATCTATTCCTAGTAAAAATGCCGAGCCAATTAAACAATGGTTAGCCAAATTAGGTAGTGAGAGAATCGATGAAGTATTTAATCCATCCATCGGTATTCAAAGGTTAATTGATTTATATCGTCTTAAAGGTTATGATGAAGAGTGGATAGCTAAAAGAATTAAAGGCATTCAACAAAGAAAAAAATTAACTGATGTTTGGAAAGATAATGGAATCAATAGTGATTTAGAGTATGCTATATTGACTAATGATATTTATAAAGAGTGGTCAGGAATGACTGTTAAAGAGTATAAAAAATTTAAAGGCCTAAAAAAAGAATCTTTGAGAGATAATATGAGCGAGTTTGAAATAGCCCTTGCTGATATTGGGGGATTGACAACCAAAGAGTTAGCTAAAAAATATAAGCCATTTGGTTTAGAAGAAAATAGGAAAATGGCTAAAGAGGGTGGACAAGTTGCTAATAACACAAGAAAAGATATTGAAGCCCGTCTTAACGGAACTATTATAACTAAAGAAAATACCTTAACTTATCAGTATATTGATGATACTAAAAAGCTTGACAATTAACTTTTATGGTAAAGGTATCGATATTGGCTATATTGAAAATGAAGATAACTGTCAATATCAAGTTATTAGACTTTATAAATAAATTAGTCAAAAATATATGAATTTTAACAAACGAGAAAATAGTAGGTAAATTCCTACTTTTTATATGCTATAATAAAAATGGTGAATAAATATGGATAAATGGTTAGAATTAGCAGTTGAAATTCAAAGTATAGCACAATCAGGTTTAGCTTATACTAATAATGCTTACGACATTGAAAGATATAATCGTTTAAGAGAAATAGCTTGTGAAATGATTAATCTAAAAACTGATTTAAAACTAGATAAAATAAAGGATTTATTTTGTAATGAAACAGGTTATCAAACTCCTAAAATTGACACAAGAGCAGTTATTTTTAAAGATAATAAAATATTATTAGTTCATGAAAATAATGATACTTGGTCAATACCTGGAGGTTGGTGTGATGTATTAGAGTCAATAAAATCAAATACCGAAAAAGAAGCTAAAGAAGAAACTGGTTTAGATGTTAAAGCTAAAAAAATCATCGCTTTGCAAGATCGAAACAAACATAATCAACCAGCTTATGCTTATGGAATTTGTAAAATATTTGTTTTATGTGATATTATTGGTGGTGATTTCATTCCTAATATCGAAACTATAGAATACGCTTATTTCTCTTTAGATGATTTACCAGAAAATTTAGCCATAGCCAAAACGACTAAAGAACAAATTGCGATGTGTTTTAAAGCTTATAAAGATCCTAATTGGCAAGTAGAATTTGATTAAGTTTAGGAGTGGTTTTATGATTTATAAATGGAAATATCAAACACCAGATAATTTTGATAATATATTATTAACTAGTGATGGCAAATATTTAACCGGTTTATGGTTTATTGGATCGCATGATGATTTAAAACATACCACATCATGTGAAAAAAAAGAATTGCCAATATTTAAAGAAACGGTTAAATGGTTGGATATGTATTTTAGTGGCCAAGAACCTAAATTTACTCCTAAATATAAAATAAATAATTTAACGCAATTTAAAAAAGAAGTAATAGATATAATGAATGAAATACCTTTTGGTAGTACTATTACTTATGGGAAAATAGCTCTTATCATTGCAAAAAAAAGAAAAATAGCTAAAATGTCTAGTAGAGCAGTTGGTCAAGCTGTTGGTTCAAACCCTATTTGCCTAATTATTCCTTGTCATCGTGTAGTTGGTATAAATGGTAATTTGACAGGTTATGGTGGGGGAATAAAAAACAAAATCGAATTACTTAAACTTGAAAAAAACGATATGAGTAAATTTTTAAATCCTAAAAAAGGAACAAAATTATGAAAAGATGTCAATGGTGTAATTTAAATAATCCTTTATATGTTAAATATCATGATGAAGAATGGTGTGTTTTAAATAATGATGAAAAATATTTATTTGAAATGTTGATTTTAGAATCTTTTCAAGCAGGACTATCTTGGGAATGTGTCTTAAATAAAAGAAAAGATTTTGAAAGTTCATATGATAATTTTGATATTGATAAGATTATTAATTATGATGATAAAAAAATAGAAGAATTATTAAATAATAAAAAGATTATTAGAAATAAGTTAAAAATAAAAGCCAGTATTGAAAATGCTAAAATTTTTAAAGCTATTCAAAAAGAATATGGAAGTTTTAATAATTATTTAAATACTTTTACTAATAAGCAAATTATTTATGAATTAAATAAAACTACTAATGATTTATCGGATAATATATCAAAAGACTTACAAAAAAGAGGTATGAAATTTGTTGGTAGTACAATTATATACGCTTATTTACAGGCTATAGGTATTATTTATTCACATGATAAAGAATGTTATTTATATAAAGATTTTAAGTAAAACAAATATGCTAATGTTATTTATGCTAAGATATATAAAAATAGCAAAAAAATAAAGAGTAATCCCGATTACAATTTATCTAGTAGATTTGCATCTACTTTTTTTCTTTGAGTTAAAACTTATGATATAATATAATAGATTTAAGAAGAGAAATAAGTTTTAATAATAATAGTAAAACTGATATCAATTGCTTGATATCGATTTATTTACCATTTCTTTGAAGTTTGCATAAATAAAATTTTTGCAAGTTTCAAGGTATTACACATTTTTAAAAAAAGTAAAAAAAATCAAAAATAAGGTATTTCTTTTTTAGAGATACCGCAAGGTAAACCCCATAATATTTTGACGAGAAAAGAGATGATTTTGTGACAAAAGATTTGATGATTAGAAGTAGTAGTGCAGAGTTTTTAATATTTGAAAGACAAACACATGATAAAGGAGTTCAAGTTAGATTTGAAGATGGAGATTTATGGTTAACACAAAAATCTATAGGAGAACT
>CALVXM010000023.1 GCA_944371305.1 uncultured Bacilli bacterium
AGGGCAAGGTGAGGCTTAAGGTTTGGGTGTAAGAATATACGTAGTTCTAACGCTTGGAACGTGAACAACAATGGCAATGCCAACAACAATGATGTGTCCAACACGAATGGCCTCCGTGCAGATTCCTTCTAAACTTAATTTATATGATTAAGGTTGTATAAAACAAGAATTAGGAAACAATTCTTATTCCCTAGGTATAAAACCTAAAAATATTTGGTAATTTACAACAAGAATAAAAGTGGTTTAGTAGAGAAATCGAAAAATCGCTTTTTCTTTGTGTTTTTTTGAATAAACTCTTGACAACGTGTGTGTGTGTGTGTGTGTGATAATATTATTTAGGGTGATATTGTGAGGCTAGTTGACATAAGAAATGAATTAAAAGAAGAATATAAAGATGTAGTTATATTTATGAAATATGGTAATTTTTATCGTGTATTTGATAATGATTGTTATGTTATAGGTGGCTTATTAGGTTATAGAATATATAATAATAAAACAGGTTTTCCAATATCTGAATATGATAAAGTAAAAGAGGTATTGGATAGAAATAATATCAGCTACATATTTTATAATATATGTGAATGTATAAAAGAATTAAATAATTATGATCTAGTATTGAATTATTATAAAAATTATTTTTATAAGAAGGAACTGATGAATATATTATTTGATTATGATATTATAAATGAATTAGAAAAAATATTAAATTTAATTAATCGAGATAAATTAAATAAATTAAGGGAAAAGTATGAAAGATAAAAAATATAGTGAATTATTAGTTATTAGTAATATTAAAAAAACTATTTTATATTTTGATAATATTTTGATTAATTTTCCTAAAAAAGATTATATTTTAAAAAATAAAATTGAATTGATTTTATATGATTTATTAGAAGAAATCTATATGGCTAATTATTTATATAGTAATGAAAGAATAAATAAATTATTTATTTGTTTAACTAAAATTAAAATGTTGGATTTTTATATTAATATTTGTTTTAAAAAGAAGATTATTAGTTATAAGAAATTTATTAATTTATGTAGTATTTTAAATAATATTGTTAAGTTAATATATGGATTTATTAATTATGAAAAGAGTAAATAATATTTATAGTAATTTATATGATTTAAATAATATAATTAATGTTTATAATAAAATAAAATGTAATACTAAAAATAAATATAAAATAGAACAATTTGAAGATTATTTTTGTATTAATATTGTTAATATATATAATGTTTTAAAAGAAAACAAATATGAAGTTGGTAAATATAATTTATTTATAATATATGAACCTAAACAAAGATTAATACTGAATCAGGATTTATTTAATAAAGTAATTAATCATTTAGTTGGTAATGAATTGATTAATATTTTAGATAAAAGTTTAATTGATAGTAATGTAGCCGTTAGAAAAAATAAAGGTACTAGTTATGGGATTAAGTTAGTAAAAAAATATATTAGAAAATTAAATAATTATTATTGTTTAAAGATTGATATTAAAAAGTATTTTTATAGTATTAATCATAATATTTTAAAAGATTTATTAAATAAAAAAATAAAGGATAAATTATTTTTAGATGTTTTATTTAAAATAATTGATAGTAGTGATGAAGATTATATATTAGATTATGCTAAAAAATATAATATCAGTTTAAAAAAAGGTTATGGATTACCTATCGGTAATTTAACTAGTCAGATATTAGGTATATTTTATTTAAATGATTTAGATCATTATATTAAAGAAAAGTTAAAAATAAAATATTATATTCGATATATGGATGATATGGTATTGTTTCATAAAGATAAAAATTATTTAAAGTATTGTTTAAATAAAATAATTGTTTATTTAAGAAAATACGATTTACAATTAAATAATAAAACGATATTTTTTAAAAATAGTTTATGTTTTTTAGGTTATCGTTTTTATGATAAAAAAATAAAAATATTAAGTAAAAATAAAAGAAGAATCTATAAAAAATTAAGATTATTAAAGTATCATGATTATAACAAATATATTAAATCATTAAATAGTTATTATGGTTATTTTAAAATTCAAAGATACTAATAGAGTTCGTTAGTTTTGGTTAAATAATTAACACACAGTAAAAAATTATTATTTTCATATATTAGGTAAGTATTTTATAAATATGGATTAAAGAATTTATTATGAGTAAAAATAAGTATGGTAGTTATTATTGAATTAGTTTCTAGAGAAAAATTGTAAGTCACTGAAAAAAAAATTTAATTTTTATAAATATTGTGAATTAATAAAAATTATGAATTGTTAATTAAACATAATATATTAAAAAAGAGAGTTATGTCTAAAATGGAAAATGGTTAGTAAGTAGAAGTTTAAAAATAGTTTATTAATTATTGAACTAGATTAATTTTTGGATTTTTTCTTCATATATTTATAGTGGTGAAACTAATGATTAAAAAATCTACTTTTTTAAAATTTATAATTTTAATTATTTTGACAATTGCAACTATTTTTATTTTGAAGTTTAATTCTGAATTTAAAATTAGCTTTTACAAATATGTTTATGAAGATAACATTTCATTTGCTAAAATAAATAATTGGTATAAATCAAAATTTGGTTCTAATTTGCCATTTAGTGACTATTTTGATGAAACTTTACCAGTTTTTAATGAAAAATTAAGTTATAGTGAAGCTAACAAATATAAAGATGGTGTTTCTTTAAGTGTTGGATATGATTATTTAGTACCAGCTTTAGATTCTGGAATTGTTATTTTTATTGGTGAAAAGGAAGGCTATGGAAATACCGTTATCGTCCAACAAGAAAACGGTATTGATGTTTGGTACTCTAATTTGAAAGAGGTCAATTTAAAACTATATGATTACATTAAGGATGGAAGTTTAATTGGTAATGTCGATGAGAACTTATATTTAGTATTTATCAAAGATGGTGAGGTAGTTGATTACCAAGAATATATTTAAGATTCATATACTATTTTATATAACTGGATTTATTTGTTTTTTGACTGGTAATTTTAAAAATTTTATTATCTTTAGTTCGATTATTATAGTTCATGAACTAGGTCATATAATAGGGGCTTTTATATTTAAATGGAAAATTGATAAGGTAATTTTATTACCGTTTGGTGGAATAACGATATTTAACGAAAGTATTGATAAACCTTTATATCAAGAATTTATAATAGCTATTTTAGGTCCAACTTTCCAATTAATTTTTTACTTACTTTATAAAAATAATGAGATATTTAATTATTATAATATAGTTATTCTATTGTTTAATTTATTGCCAGTACATCCTTTGGATGGCAGTAAAATATTTAATATTATTTTTAACGAGTTTTTTTCTTTTAAGGAAAGTCATATTTTAACTATATTAACTTCTTTTTTAACTTTCATAATTATTTTATTTGGATTTAAATATAATTTACTTTTAATATTAATTTTATTCTTTATTCTATTAGAACTAGTAAAAGAAGTAGGGAAACATAATTACTATTTTAATAAATTTTTATTAGAACGATATTTACATCAAAATAATTATAGGAAGAAGAAAACGATAACTAAAATAAAAAAAATGAAAAAGCAGACCAAACATCTTTTTAAAATAGAAGAAAAATATTATACTGAAAAGCAAATAATTCAAAAACTGTTTGACAAATAAAGGGAAATGTGTTAAAATCTAAAACTGTGTAGAGACCTCTCTACAACCGCACTGAAAAGGTTTTAAAGGATAACTACCTTAATGGCGAGTCTGAGATAAAAGGAGGTATAAAATGAAAGCAGTAATTGAAACTGGTGGAAAGCAATACTACGTAGAGGAAGGTTCAGTCATTTACGTTGAAAAATTAGATGTTGAAACAGGAAAAGAAGTAAAATTCGATAAAGTTTTGATGGTTAATGGCAATCCTGGTCGTCCTTATTTAAGTAATGTTGAGGTTATCGGTGAAGTTTTAAAACATGGTAAAAATAAAAAAATCAAAGTATTCAAATACAATCCTAAAAAGAATTACCACAAAACTCAAGGACACCGTCAACCATACACTAAGATTGAAATTAAGAAGATTGTAGAAAAATAATGATTAAGGTAACTATTAATAGTAATAAGGTATCGATAACAGGTCATGCATTATATGATGATTATGGAAAAGATATAGTTTGTGCAAGTGTTTCTTCGATTGTAATAACTACGATTAATGCTATTTTAAGAATAGATGATGAAGCTATTAATTATAGTGAGAAAAATGGTGTTATAATCGATATTTTGAAACACGATGTTGTAGTCGATAAATTAATTGAAAATTTAATCGATTTATTAGAAAATTTGGAAAAAGAATATCCTAAGTATATAGAAATAAGGAGGTGTTAATTGTGTTAAAATTGATGCAATTAAATATACAATTATTTGCTCACAAAAAAGGACAAGGTTCTACTAAAAATGGTCGTGATTCAATTGCAAAACGATTAGGAGCAAAAGCAGCTGATGGCGAGTTTGTAACAGGTGGATCTATTTTATACCGTCAAAGAGGAACTAAAGTATATCCAGGTAATAATGTTGGTATAGGAAAAGATGATACTGTATATGCTAAAGTTGATGGTTATGTTAAATTTGAAAGATTAGGAAAAGATAGAAAACAAGTAAGTGTTTATGCCGAAAAGTAATTCTATCTTTTTTTTGCAATTCATTAACACTTTTTAAAATATTTATGTTATAATTATTCTAGAGGTAGATAATATGAAGGATATATTGATGGTTGTTGATGATTCGTCGGTTATTACAAGTTTTGTGGAGAAAATTTTTAAGGACGAATATGAAGTTTTGAAAGCCAAGAATGGTGTTGAAGCTATTCAAATTATTAGGAACAATTTTAATAAAAATTTTGTAGGAATGTTCTTAGATTTAAATATGCCTAATTTTAATGGATTTCAGGTTTTAGATACATTTAAGGCTAATAATTTGTTTAAAAAAATACCAGTTTTTATCTTGACAGGCGATGATACCAAAGATTCTATTAACAAGGTGTTCAGTTATCCTATTGTCGATGTTTTGAATAAACCATTCAATGAAAACGATATAAAGGATTGTTTGGCTAAGATAAGTGCACGAAATTAATAGTATAAAATACTATTTTTTTTATTGTTTTTCATGTATAATTGATATTGGTGATGAACTATGTTTATAGATGAAGTAGAAATTCAATTAATCGCTGGTAGTGGTGGCGATGGCTGTATGGCTTTTAGAAGAGAAAAATTTGTCGAAATGGGTGGACCATATGGTGGTAATGGTGGTAAAGGATCAGACATTATTTTTAAAGTTGACGAAGGATTAAATACTTTAATTGACCTACGATATCAAAAACAAATTAAAGGTAAAAAAGGAGAAAATGGTTTAGGTAAAGGTATGCATGGTGCTAAAGCTTTAGATGTTATTGTTAAAGTCCCTTTAGGAACAGTCGTAACAGATTTAGATACTGGTTTAGTTTTAGCAGATCTTACTCAAAAAGATGATCAAGCAATTATTGCTAGTGGTGGAAGAGGAGGACGTGGTAATATTGCTTTTGCAACTAAATCCAATCCAGCTCCTCATTTTGCTGAAAATGGCGAGCCTGGAGAAATCAGAAACGTTAAAGTCGAATTAAAATTATTAGCTGATGTTGGATTAGTTGGTATGCCAAGTGTTGGCAAATCAACGATAATATCAAAAATATCAGCAGCCAAACCTAAAATAGCCGCATATCATTTTACCACTTTAAAACCAAATTTAGGTGTAGTTAAGACTAGTAGTACTTCCTATGTAGTAGCAGATTTGCCAGGACTTATCGAAGGCGCTTCGCGTGGTGATGGGTTAGGTGATCAATTTTTAAAACATATTGAAAGAACTAGAATAATAGCTCATGTTATCGATATGGGAGCGACTGAAGGACGAAATCCTTATGATGATTATGTTATTATTAATAACGAATTAAGAGAGTTTAACCCTAAAATATTAGATAAACCACAAATAATAATTGCTAATAAAATGGATATGCCTAATGCTTCAAAAAATTTAGAAGAATTTCAAAAAAAAGTTAACGTGAACATTTATCCTATAAAAGCTATTACCAATGAAGGATTAAAAGAAGTTACTGAAATTTTAGGACAAATGTTAGATAAAATAAAAAAAGAACCATTGTATGAAGAAGAAAAATTTGAAAGCCATGTTTTATATAAATTTAAAGAAGAACAACCTTTTACTGTCATTAAAGATGATAATACTTGGATCATTAGAGGAGAAAAAATTGAAAAGTTATTAAAAATGACTAAATTTAATACTGATGAAGCTGCTAATCGCTTTGCTAGTAAATTGAGAAAATATGGTGTTGATGATAAATTAAGAGAGCTTGGAGCTAAAGATGGTGATACCATTAGAATTTTAGACTACGAATTTGAATATAAGGAATAAATTAATTTTTTTCTTACAAAAGATGGACTTTTTACTTCTAAATGGTGTAAAATAATAATAGGAGATGGTTATTAGTGAAATACTTTCTTGTTGGGATAAAAGGTACTGGTATGAGTGCGCTAGCGCAAATTTTAAAAGATTTAGGCTATGAAGTTGAAGGTAGTGACAAACCCGACCATTTTTTTACTGAACAAGCCTTATTAGATAAAGGAATAAAAATATATGAATTTAACAAAGATAACATTAAAGAAGATATGATTGTTATTCAAGGGAATGCTTTTAAAGATACTCACGAGGAAATAATAAGAGCTAAAGAATTGAATTTAAAGATATATTCGTATCAAGATATGGTTGGCAAATTGACTAAAATGTTTAAGACAATTACTATTGCTGGTTGCCATGGCAAAACAACTACAACGTCAATGTTAAGTCACGTTTTAAAAAATATCACTGGTTGTAACTATTTAATTGGTGATGGAACAGGTGAAGCTAGTAAGGAAAATGAATATTTTGTTTTAGAAGCTTGTGAATATAAAAGACATTTTTTAAACTATACACCATATTATGCTATAATAACTAATATTGAATTAGACCATATTGATTATTATAAAGATATTGATGATGTTATATCTGCTTATCAAGAATATGCGAGATTGGCTGAAAAAATGGTCATAGCTTGTGGTGATGATCCATATACACATACTTTAGAAGTAAATGTTCCAATATTTTTTTATGGTTTAAGTGATGATAATGATATTATTGCTAAGGATGTTGAATTTTCTAATGATGGAACAAGTTTCGATGTTTTCGTCGAAGAAAATTATTATGGTCATTTTGATTTGCCACTTTATGGTAAACATATGTTATTAAATGCTTTAGCAGTCATTGGAGTTTGTTATTATGAAAGATTAGAAGCTAAAGAAGTAGCTAAATATTTAAAAACTTTTCCAGGTGCTAAAAGAAGATTTAAAGAAAAAGTAATTGGTGATATTGTTACTATTGATGATTATGCTCATCATCCAACAGAAGTAAAAGTAACGATAAAAGGTGCAAGACAAAAATATCCTGATAAGGAAATAGTAGCAATTTTAAAAACCCATACTTTGTCTAGAACTAAAGAAATGGCTCAAGAGTTTGCTGATGCTTTAAATTTAGCTGATAAAGCTTATGTTATGGATGTCGGTGTCGATCGTGAGGAAATTGGTTATGATGATGTGACATGCCAAGTAATTCTTGATAAATTAGATAATGGTGAATATATTAATTTGGATATGGTTGATAAATTATTAAAACATAAAAATGCTGTCATGATTTTTATGAGTAGCAAAGATATATATGTTTTGCAAAACAAATATGAAGAATTATTACAAAAAGAATCTCATTAATTTTGAGATTCTTTTAATTGTTTAATTTTTTCTGTATTTTTAAAATTTAATTTTGCAATATCTTTTAATTTATCAAAGCCATATTTGTTTATGATTTTAAGTCCTAATTCATCAACTTTATCACTAGCACCTTTGATTAAAAATACACCTAGTTTTTCACCTAATTTATCGAATTCTTTTAAAAAGACAAAACGACTTATTAAAGAAGCACAAGCTACTGATAGACATTTATCTTCAGCTTTAGTCATAAACGTAATATTTCTAACGCAGTTAGTATTTTTTAAATAATTGTAGTAAACATAAGGTTTAGCAAACTGGTCGACGACAATATAATCAATATTATCATTAAATTTTTGTTTCATTTTGAATAAAACTTTATTATGTAATATTGCTTTTACCTTGTTCATATTCATGTCATCTTTGTAATTCTCGTTATATTCTTTATTTGATAAAATAATACATTCATAAGGTATTTTTTTAATTATAAGTGGCACTATTTCTAATATTTTATCATCGGTCAATTTTTTAGAGTCTTTGACACCTAATTGCTCTAGAAATGGTATGTTTTCTTTTGTTACATAAGTAGCAGTAACAACGATTGGACCAAAGTAATCACCTGTTCCTACCTCATCAGAACCAATTGTATTTGAATTATAAATTTTAGGATTAATAGTTTCCATTACTTTTTCTTTTTTCTTTTTATCTTCACTATTAGTTATTTCTATTTTTTTAGTTGGATTTAAATGTCGTTCCATTTCTTTCCACATATTAGCGTCAATATCAGCACTTATACCTTGAAAGACAGCTTTTCCAGAGTTATATAAAGTTACCACTGTATCAGCTTCATCAGCTTGAAAAATAGCATAATCTGGCGTTTTAGCTCTTTTTTTATCTTCAAAATATTCAATCATTTTTTCTTTTGTATTTTCACTTACTTTCAAAGTAATTGTCATAAAAAACCACCTAAACTCATTTTAACACAAATTTAGGTGATTTGCAAAAACATTAAAATTGATTGGCTTCTAATGAACCTTGATTTTCGGTAAACAACATTTCAAATGCTGTCCCTTTAAATATTTTTTCCATATTTTCTTGAATCAAAATATAATCTTCGTCAGTTAGTTCATCAATATTAATATAATCTTTTGGAACTACAACTTCAATATCAGAATTTTTATAAATTGTTACAATAGCATTTAAATCTAGTTTATAAGGATTTAATTTATTACCATATGACATAGATAGTTTCAAATCTAAATTTTCTTCATTTTCATTTATAGTTTTATTAGATAAAACTAATTTAATTTCTGCATAATAAGAATTTAATAAGTTAAAAGTAATTTCTGTATTATTTTCATCAATGACATTCGCATTTATATTAAAAGTATCAATGCCATTAGTAGCAAATGTTGCATCGATGATGTTTCCTTCGCTTTTCATAATCATAGTATTTTCTTCTCCAAAATCAATGAAAAGATTTTCTTTTTCCTCATAAATTGTATAATTTATTACTGATTTATTATTTTCTGAAATATTAAATCCTAGATATTTATTAGAATGAGGTTTAGTATAAATAATAATTTCAATATTATCAGATATAACTTCTTCATTTCCACTACTTGTAAAACTACCATCAGACTGTAGAGTATAGGTAATACCATTACTTACAACTACTAATTCCGTAACTTTTTCATTTTCATAAGTGACTTTTGTAACTTCAATATTACCTAAACTAACCATTGTACTTACTTCATCAACAGTTACGCCATCCGCACATATATCAACGCTACCATCTAGTTGTGATTTCATCGCTGATGTGGCACAATAATTGTTAATACCACTTAATACCATATTAGCTTCAGATCTTCCTGCCGTATCAACAAATTCATTACTATTTTCACCTTTTAAATTAGAAATAACTTCTTCTTTATCAATGCCTGAAATTTTAGATAAAATATCAATCATTTTATCATCTTCGATGACTTTATTTTTAATATTTTCACTCATTTGTTCATAGGTTTTATCATCAATTTTATAAGTGTTAGCCTTTACTTTAATGTTTTCATCATTGATTTTAATTTCCTCATCTTCTTGCGCAAATTGCTCTTTGATTAGTGATAGTTTAAAATATTCCAAATAGTTAGTAATTAAATATTTTAAATCATCTTTATTTACATCATTAAATAGACTTGTGTTGTAAGATTCATCAAAAGCTAAGTACTCTCCTAAATCTAATGGTTTGTCATAAATTTCTCCTAAGTCCATATATAATTTATCATTTACGGCATACATTATCATTTCATTGATCAATTTATCTTTTTCTTGAATTGCTAAAGCCGCATTAATATACTTATTTTCATAATCGATGCTTTGAGTCATCATAAATTTATAGTCATTTAAAAATGATAATTCATCCATATTACTATTAAAAGTTAAATCAATTTTAGTAGTAGCTTTATCTTCTAAAATAGTCGTTTCAGAAAAAATATCATCGATAAATGAAGCAACATTTTCTTTAGCTTGATCGATTGTAGTTTTAAAAACCTTATCAGGTTTGTCGCTCCTTGATAAAATTATTAATAAAACCATTAAAGCAATTAAAATAACACATATAATAGCAATGATGATTTTAAAACTGCCTTTTGTTTCGAAATTTGAACCCCCATCCATAAAATTTTCATTCATAAAAATCAACTCCTATTCTTAATTTAATAATAACACATAACCAACTTAAAGTAAATAGAAAATTGAGTGTGCTTGAAAAATATAGTTTTTTAAGTTATAATTATATAGGTGATATTATGGCATACAATGAGAACTCGATAAAAATATTGGAAGGATTAGAAGCGGTAAGGAAACGTCCTGGTATGTATATTGGTTCAACTGATAAAAGAGGATTACATCATCTAATCTGGGAAATAGTAGATAATAGTATTGATGAAGTTTTAAATGGTTATGGTAAAAAAATCAAAATAATCCTTCATAGTGATAAATCAGTCAGTGTAGAAGATGAAGGTCGTGGTGTGCCAGTTGGTATGCACGAATCGGGAATTAGCACACCAGAGGTTATATATACAGTTTTACACGCTGGTGGAAAATTTGAAAACTCAGGTTATAAAGTATCCGGTGGTCTACACGGTGTTGGAGCATCAGTAGTAAATGCCTTAAGTAAGTGGATGGAAGTTACGATTAAAAGGGAAGGTTATGTTTATTTTATTAGATTTGAAAATGGTGGTAAAGTAAAAATACCTTTGAAAAAATTAGATAAAACTAACAGAACGGGAACTAAAGTTAGATTCATGCCTGATGATACTATTTTCAGTACTTGTAATTTTTCTTTCACAACTGTTTGTGAAAGGATGCAAGAATCAGCTTTTTTACTTAAAGGATTAACGGTTGAGGTTATCGATGAAGAAGATAATAAACAAGAGACATTTTGTTATGAAAACGGTTTAAAATCATTTGTCGAATATTTAAATGATGGTAAAAGTGAACTACATAAGGTTGTTCATTTTGAGGGAACAAAAGATGGTATTAATGTCGAGGTGGCCTTTCAATATACAGATACATATTCCGAAAATATTATCAGTTTTGCTAATAATGTCAAAACTACTGATGGTGGAACTCATGAAGTAGGTTTTAAAACTGCTTTAACAAGAGTTTTTAATGATTATGCTAAAGATAATGGGTATCTTAAAGCCAAAGATAAAAATTTAGAAGGTAGCGATACACGGGAAGGGTTAACAGCTATTATTAGCTTACAAATTCCAGAAAGCAAATTACAGTTTGAAGGGCAAACTAAATCAAAACTAGGAACTCCTATAGCAAGAACGATTGTTGAAAATATTGTTAGTGAAAAATTACAATTTTTCTTAGAAGAAAACAAAGCAATAGCCACTGATATATTAAATAAAATGGTTAAGAGTAAAATGGTTAGAGAAGCCGCACGAAAAGCAAGAGATGAAGCTAGGAATGGTAAAGGTAAAAATAAAAAAGAACAAGCTTTATCTGGTAAATTAACGCCTGCTCAAACTAAAAATCCAAATAAGAATGAATTATTTTTAGTCGAGGGTGATTCAGCAGGAGGTTCAGCTAAACAAGGAAGAGATCGTAAATTTCAAGCGATATTACCTTTAAGAGGCAAGGTTTTAAACTGTGAAAAAACAAAATTAGAAGAAATTTTTAAAAACGAAGAAATTAATACAATTATTCATACAGTTGGTGCTGGAGTGGGTAGTGATTTTGATATTAAAGATTGCAATTATGATAAAGTTATTATTATGACCGATGCTGATGATGATGGTGCCCATATTCAAGTATTATTACTTACTTTCTTCTATAGATATATGAAACCTTTGATTGAAAATGGTAAATTATATATTGCAATGCCTCCTTTATATAAATTATTTAATGGCAAGACAATTTATTACGCTTGGACAGAAGAAGAACGAAAAGAAATTTTAGAAAAGAGTAAAGTTAAGTTAGAAACACAAAGATATAAAGGGCTTGGTGAAATGAACGCTGATCAATTATGGGAAACAACCATGGATCCTGCTACTAGAAGTTTAGTTAAGGTTAATATTAATGACGTAGCTCTAGCAGAAAAACGTGTTAGCATTCTAATGGGTGATAAAGTAGAGCCTAGAAAAGAGTGGATTGAAGAAAACGTTGATTTCACTTTACAGGATGACTATAGAAAATGAAATATCAATCATTGAAAAGAGTTTTAGATATATTTTTATCTATTATTTTCATTATTTTAACTTTACCAATTATATTAATTATATTAATAATTACTTTTTTTAATATTGGTTTACCGCTAATCGATATTAGAATCCCAAGAGAAGGGAAAAATAAAAAACCATTTTATATGTATAAAATAAGAACAAGGATATATGATAAAGAGGGAAGTAGTCATTTCAATAAACTTAGTAAATTTATTGACAATACCGGTCTAAATGAATTACCACAACTTTTTAATGTTTTATTAGGCGATATGTCTATAATAGGTCCAAGAGCCTTTATATGTGGCGAGAAATTACCAGAAGGAAAAATTAGCCCTAAACGATATTTAGTAAAACCGGGAATTATTAGTTTATCCCAAGTTTACGGTGGTAGAAAATTAAGTTATAAAGACACTTTAAAATGTGATGTAGAGTATTATGATAATTTTAGTTTATTATTTGATATTAAAATATTTTTTGGTTCCTTAAAAACAATTGTTAAAAGGTTATTAGGTAGGTGAGTTATGCAAGATGTTTTAAAAAAAATTTATGATTATTCGTTGGAAGATATAATGGGAGAACGATTTGCTAGATATTCTAAAACTATTATTCAAGATCGAGCTTTACCAGATGTAAGAGATGGCTTAAAACCAGTTCAAAGAAGAATTTTATATACGATGTATCAAGGTAAAAATACTTATGATAAACCATATCGTAAATCAGCTAAAACAGTTGGAGACGTTATGGGACAATATCATCCCCATGGTGATTCAAGTATATATGAAGCAATGGTGAGAATGAGTCAGTGGTGGAAACAAAACACTCCTTATATCGATATGCACGGTAATAATGGATCTATGGACGGAGATAGTCCAGCGGCTTACCGTTATACCGAAGCCAGACTTTCTAAAATAAGTAACGAATTATTAAAAGATATCAATAAAGATACAGTTATTATGACTTACAATTATGATGATACTTTGTTTGAACCGACTGTTTTACCAGCTAAGTTTCCTAATTTATTAGTAAATGGTTCTAATGGTATATCAGCAGGGTATGCTACTAATATTCCTCCTCATAATTTAGGTGAAATAATTGACGCGACTATTAAAAGAATTGACAGTCCAAATTGTTATTTAGATACAATTTTAGATATTGTCAAAGGTCCAGACTTTCCAACTGGTGGCGTAGCTTGTGGTAAACAAGGAATAATCGATGCTTTTACGACAGGACGTGGTAAAGTAATTGTTAGGTCTAAATATGACATTGTCAATTCAAAAGGGAAAAATCAAATCATCATAACCGAAATACCTTTTGATGTTAATAAAGCAGCCTTAGTAAAAAAAATTGATGAAATTCGCATTGATAAAAAAATTGATGGAATTGCTGAAGTAAGAGATGAATCAGATTTAGAAAATCCTGAAACAATAGTTATAGATTTGAAAAAAGATGCTAATAGTGAATTGATAGTTAATTATTTGCTAAAAAATACTGATATGCAAATATCATATAACTATAACATGGTTGCTATTGTTAACAATCGTCCAATGACTTTAGGAATTTTACAAATTTTAGATGCATACATTACACATCAAAAAGAAGTTATTATTAAAAGAACTAAATTTGATTTAGATCATGCTAAGGCTGAAATGCATATAGTAGAAGGATTAATCAAAGCTTTATCGATTTTAGATCAAGTTATAAAAACAATTAGAAGTTCTAAAAACAAAGCCGATGCTAAAGATAATTTAGTTAAAGAATATCAATTTACTGAAAAACAAGCTGAAGCAATCGTAATGTTACAATTATATAAATTAACGAATACTGATGTCAGCGAGTTGATGCAAAGAAAAGACAATCTTAAATTGATGATTGATTTTCTAGAAAGTATTTTAAATGATGAAAACAAATTAAAAAGTGTCATGAAAGATGAATTGAGAAATATAAAAAAAGAATATGCTGTTCCAAGAAAAACAAATATTGAAGATGAGGTTAATGAAATAAAAATCGATACTACTTCAATGATAGCTAAAGAAGACTGTATAGTAGTAGTGACAAAGCATGGATATGTTAAAAGAGTTTCACTACGTAGTTATAATTCTAATGATGGACAAACCTTGTTAAAAGATAAAGATTATGTTATTGGATTATATCAAATGAATACCTTAGATACGTTACTATTGTTTACTGACTTAGGAAATTATTTGTATGTTCCAGTATATGAAATACCTGATTTAAAATGGAAAGAATTAGGAAAACATATCAGTAATATTATTAAAATAAATAGCGAAGAAAATATTATTAAAACTATTCCGGTTTATGATTTTAATCAAAATACATATATTACTTTATTTAGTAAAGACGGATTAGTTAAAAGAACTAAATTAGATGAATTTAAAGTTACAAGATATTCAAAACCAATGACATGTATGAAGTTAAAATCATCTGATCGTATAGTTGATGTTACTGATAGTCAAGGTAAAGAAGTTTTAATTGTTACTAAAAATGGCTATGCATTACGTTATAAAACTGAAGAAATATCTATTGTTGGTATTAAAGCCAGTGGAGTTAAGGCTATTAATTTAAAAGATGACGAAGTCGTTAGTGCTACATTGTTTGATATTGGTGATTATGTCACAGTTATTACAGCTAATGGAACAGGAAAAAGAGTAAAATTATCCGAATTCGAGCTGTCATCTAGAGCAAGAAAAGGAGTTCTCTTAGTAAGAGATGTTAAAACTAATCCTTACAAGATTTTAAAAACATTTATCAATGTAAAAAAAATTGGTGTTTTGACTGATACTGTGGAATACTTAAAGACAACTGAATTACCGATAGTAGATCGTTATTCAACGGGAACTGTCATTGATAAAAAAGGAATTGCTGATTGTTTTATCGAAGTTAATCTTGAAAAAAATACGCAAGAAAACGAAATAGAAGAAGAAATAATTGAAATATCACTAGATGATGTTGATGAAAAAATTTTAACAATTGATGATTTTCTAGATGATTTTAAAATATAGGAGTTTAAAATGAAAAAGCAAAAGGAAACTGTGATTGAAATTAGTTTTGATGAAAAGGATGATTATATTAATCAATTCAATCAACAAAAATTATCTAGTGATTTAAGTAATTATATATTAGAGGAATGTCGGGGAAAATCTCTTTCTAATCGGATAACTTTAAATATGAAAATTAAATTTAAAATAACTGAGAAAGAAAAAGAAGAATTAGTAAGAATGATTCACGAGAATTACAAAACCGACTTAGAAGAATATATTATTATTTTAAAACATAGTAGCTTAAAAAAATTTATTGTCTTTTTAATCGGTATCACACTAATATATTTAGCTTATTTTAATTCAATCATTAGTAGTGAAGTTATTAAAGAAATTATTTTAATAATAGGATGGGTAGCAATTTGGGAAGCTGCTTACACATGGTTTTTTGAAAGTAGTCGTAATAAAATTAGAAAGAAAAGATTAAAGCAACTAGCAAAATGTCGGGTAAATTTTATATAAAATATGAAAAAACTATTGCCAAAATAAAAATTATATTGTATAATTAAACATGTCAGTTATGACATGTGCCTGAGTGGCGAAATTGGTAGACGCACAGGACTTAAAATCCTGCGGAAGTCAAATTCCGTGCCGGTTCAAGTCCGGCCTTAGGCACCATTAATGTTTAATACGAACCCAATAGGTGTTTCGAATAATTTTTGAGCAACTTATTATAAGTTGCTTTTATATTACTATTGTAATGATAAGATGAAGTAAAATTATTTAATTATTCAAATCTGATTTTATTTTTATAATTTTTTCATAAAATTAAATAAGAGAAATATATTTAAAAGGGTTGACTTTTTATTTTCTATTATGGTATAATCATCATGTTCGTAAAAACGCATGGAGAAATACCCAAGTCTGGTTGAAGGGACCGGTCTTGAAAACCGGGAGGTCGGAAACGGCGCGGGGGTTCGAA
>CALVXM010000024.1 GCA_944371305.1 uncultured Bacilli bacterium
TTTAAAGTTTCCATAGTCGTTGCATAAGTACTAGGTCTACCTATACCTAATTTTTCCATTTCTTCAATCAATTTAGCTTCGGTATAACGAGATGGTGGTTTAGTAAAGTGCTGTTCTTTAGTTATATCATTAGCGACTATCACATTAGAATTGTAAGTATCAAAAGGTGGTAAAACTTTATCTTTAGCATCTTCATAATCGCTATAGACTTTTAAATAACCATCAAAAATAATAACTTGGCCAGTTGCTTTAAATTGATAATTATTGTTATCTAATATAACTGTCGTATTTGTTGTTTCAGCATCTTTCATCAAAGAAGCTAAAGCTCGATAATAAATCATTTTATATAATTTATATTCATCATTACTTAAATATGGTTTAACACTTTCTGGAGTTCGATTGATACTTGTTGGTCTTATTGCTTCATGGGCATCTTGAATATTTTCCGTATTTTTACTTTTTTTAACATAACCAATATAATTTTCTCCAAATTTATCTTTGATAAAACCATAAGTTGATTTAATAAATTCATCAGATAAACGAACTGAATCAGTACGCATATAACTGATTAAACCGACAGTTTCATCTTTAAGTTCAATTCCTTCATATAACTTTTGCGCTAAAGACATCGTTTTTTTCGCATTAAATCCCAATTTACTAGAAGCTAACCTTTGTAAAGTGCTGGTAATAAAAGGTGGATTAGATTTTTTGTTTTTGTTTTTCTTATCAACACTAACTATTTTAAAAGATTTGCTTAATTTAGATAATATTTCATTGGCTTCAGCTTCATTTTTAATGGTTATTTCTTTATTATTGTAATTAAATAAATCAGCTTCAAAATCTTTAAAAATACCAGTTATTGTCCAATATTCTTCAGGATTAAATTTTTCAATTTCTCTTTCCTTATCGACAATTAACTTTAAAGCAACACTTTGAACTCTACCAGCAGAAGTCCCATCAGTTTTAGCTTGCATTAATTTACTTAATCTAAATCCAATTATACGATCTAATATTCTTCTTGTTTCTTGACTATTAACCAAATTTTGATCTATTTTACGAGCATGATCAAATGAATTCAAAATCGCATTCTTAGTTATTTCATTAAAAACAATTCGATCATAATTATTTTCTTTTAGTCCTAAAGTATCAAATAAATGCCATGATATTGCTTCACCTTCACGGTCTGGATCGGTTGCAAGATAGACAAAATCAGCTTTTTTAACTTCTTTTTTTAAATCGCTGATTAATTTTGATTTGCCTTTAATAGTTACATAATCAGGTTTAAAATTATTTTCTAAATCAACACCCAAACCATATTTACCTTTAGTTGATAAGTCTCTTATATGACCTTTACTTGATAAAACTTCATAATCTTTTCCTAAATATTTTTCGATTGTTTTACTTTTACTAGGGGACTCAACTATGACCAACTTCATTATTATCACTCCTTGTTATATACTTTATACACTAATATTTTTTACTTGTCAATATTATTCATAAATATTTCATTTTAGATAAAATAAAACAGTTTTTCATATATTACATTATTATAGTAATATACTATTATACAAAAAAAGACTTATTTTTGAATTTTTTTAAGTCTTCTAATTACCTTTTTTTCTATTCTTGAAATATAAGATTGGGAAATACCTAATATTTCGGCCACATCTTTTTGTGTCATCTCCTCATGATTAAATAAACCATACCTTAAGATCATAATTTCTTTATCACGTTTATTTAAAGAGTTGATTTCTTGATAGAGGATTTTTTTATTAGTTTCTTCTTCTAATCCTTTGGTAACAACATCAGCTTCAGTACCTAAAATATCTTCTAAATGTAATTCATTTCCTTCAGCATCATAACTTAAACTATCTTCAAAACTAATTTCCCCTTTTCTTTTTTTATTTTTTCTTAAAAACATTAATATTTCATTATCAATGCAACGTGAAGCATAAGTTGCTAGTTTAATATTTTTATCTAATTTATATGTATTTACGCCTTTTATTAATCCAATTGTACCGATACTGACTAAGTCTTCTAAATCCACACCAGTATTTTCATACTTTTTAGCTAAAAACACTACTAGACGAAGGTTATGCTCAATCAATTTAGCGCGAGCAAATTCATCTCCTTCCATCGCTTTAGTAACATACAATATTTCTTCTTCTTTAGAAAGCGGCGCTGGTAATTTATCAACACTACCGACATAAAATACTTCTTTAGTAAAGATTTTTAAAATTAAATTTTTCAATTTTGTTAACATTATTATCCCTCCAATAATTTTTTATTTAATAAACAATCAACACCATCAATTTTAATTTTTTCATTTAAAATACCAATAACAACATTTTCTTTAAAGACACCAGATATTTCTACTTTATCAACTTTAATACATTTAATTAATCCCGTATTATTAACTCCTTTATAAGGAATATAAAAGAATTTATCACTTATAATTTCTTTATCAATTAAAATAACTGGTTTATTAGAAAATGGAACTGTTAATTCGTTGCCTGTATCTAAAAAAGCATTAAGAAAAATTTTATGATTATTATAATAAATATTGACTTTATAATAATTACTGTAGTTATTCTTTAACCATAAACCTTGTTTTACATAAATATATATTATAATAGGACTAAATATGATTAAAAATATAACATTTATCGATAAACCATTATTAATGAAAATGAGGCCAACTTGTTTATAGGAAAACTCAACATTGAGAAAATATAAAAAACCACCTAAAATAATACTAGCAGTATATAAATATAAAAAATTTTTAAATGTATATTTTAAATTTTTAAAACCAAAACTAGTTATAATCATGGCTATACTTATAATTAGTTTATACAAAAATAATGAAATTGAGCTAACGCTAATAAATAAAAATAAGATACTAATACCCCCTATAAAAGCACCACCTAATATCTTATAAATGCTGACATTTCTTCTAAGTAAAATTGAAACTGATAGCAAAAGAATAAAATCAAAAGCAAAATTTAAAATCATAATTAAGTCTAAATATATTTTCGTACATTGATCACCTCTACTTAAAATTATAAAAAAAAAATCATTAAAATTTTGTCATTTTAATGATTAATTTTTACTTTTTCTAATTTATTTTCAATATGAATTCTTTGAACAACGGCTAAGGAACACATCAGGCTAATTGCATAAGTCCCACCATATGATAAAAATGGAAGTGGTACTCCTGTTAAAGGAATTAAACCAAACAGACCACCTAAGTTGATAAAGATATGCATAAATATATAAGTAGCAATACCTAAACAAATATATTTCCCTCTAATACTAGTAGCATTTAAAGAAATTTTTAATATTCTAAAGATAACAAAAATATAAGCTAAAAAGATAAAACTACATTTCAAAACGCCATATTCCTCACCAATAATAGCAAAAATACTATCGGTATGAGGTTCAGGAATATAAGAATATTTTTGTTTACTTTTCCCTATTCCTAAACCAAACAAACCACCATCATTTAAAGCAATGAAACCATTACAAACTTGATAACCATTATCTTCATATCTTGAACAAGGATTAAAATAATTAAATCGAGACATTTGAGCTTCTGATAAAATATAACCTTGTTTCATAAAAATCAAAGCCAAGCCAACTACTCCCACACCAACAATCAAACAAATTGTTCTTAGTTTATCAGTTCTTCTAATTGGACTTGCTAAAAACATAACACCAAATATTCCTAAAGTAATTAAAGCACTTCCTAAATCTTTTTGAATAAATGTGAGTAAAGGAATTAAAAAAGCCACAAATAAAATAATTCCAATTTTATTAAATCTTTTCTGATTATTTGACCTAAATAACGAATAATTTTGTTCGAATAAAACTGCAATAACAACGATTATAACAGGTTTAGCTAATTCACTTGGTTGAAGGGTACCAACACCAGGAATCGGTAACCAATTAATTGCCCCATTAACTTCTTTACCAAAGAAAAATAATAGAATTACCAATATCAAAATACCAATATAAGCAATCCATATTAAATTTTTATAAACTTTTGATTTTAAATTTAAAAGAATATATGAAAAAACTAATCCAATTAATAACATTTGTAACTGTTTAAAGAAATAATAATAAGCAGACACTTCATACCTTACAACCGCTTCACGACTAGAGGCTGTAACAATATTAAGTAATCCAAATAAAAAAAACAAAATAGTAACAATTAATAATGGTTTATCCATCTTGCTTATTAAACTCTTTAAATTTCGAAACAGTGCTTTCATATCATTCACCATTATTTATGATACCATAATTTTACTAATTTGAAAACACAATTTGTAAAAATAGGTTTTTTAAATGAACAATTTATACATAAACTAATAAAATATATTAGCAGAAGGAGGTAATAATATGTATTATTACGGAGGATATAGCGGTTATGGCTGCGGTCAACCATACGGAGGCTATGGATATGGTGGCGCTGGATACGGAGCTGCTATCTTGTTAGTATTGTTTATTTTATTAGTAATAATTATTGGTGCCAGAGCTTTTGATGGTAATAATAATTGTGGTTGCCACAATAATGGTCAATCACCTTGTCCAAGATAGTTAAAAAAGTGATTAAAAGTCACTTTTTTTGCTTTATATATTTTGAAAATAATTAAAAGTGTGGTAAAATACTATGTAGCTTTTCTAAAAGGAGTTGGTTATAATGTTTGAAAAACTAAATATTCTCGACGAAAAAGATAAAAGATTAAGACAAATAAGTAAAGATGCTACTTTCCCTCTTTCTAAAAATGATATTATTTTAATCGAAAAAGCGATTCAAGAACTTACTTATAGTCAAATTGAAAAATATGCTACTAAATATAATTTAAGACCAGGAATGGGGCTAGCTTTCCCACAACTTGGTTTAGATAAAAGAATCATCATAATAGTTCATGAAGTCGAAGAAGGCGTTTTTGATGAATATGTCTTTGTCAACCCTAAAATTGTATCCTATTCAGAAGAAATGATTGCAGCCGATGCTGGTGAGGGATGTTTATCAGTTAATCGTGATGTTGAGGGACATGTTCCAAGACATGCTAGAGTTACTGTTGAAGGATATGATATCGATGGTAATAAAATTAAAGTAAGAGCAAGAGAGGAATTATCAATTGCTTTTCAACATGAAATTGATCATTTAAATGGAATATTATTTTATGATCGAATCAACCCTAAAAAACCATTTTTTAATGAAAATGAAATCAGGTTAATTTAAGGAGCAAAAATAAAAAAGATTTAAAAAAATCAGCAATCATTTTAGCTTTATTAGCTGCCATTATTGGATTAATGATAACCTTTCCTTATTCAATTTATACCACTATTATCTGTTCTATCATAATGGGAACCGGTGTTGTTGGCATGACAATCAAAAGTATCAAAGATTTCAAAAAAAATAAAGAAAATATACCAACTAATTTTGATAATAATATTAATTTATCTAAAAATAGCGAAATGAACAATGATTATCAAAATTTTAAGGTTGATAGTTTACTTAAACAAACTAATTTTAGTAAGGATGATATAATCAATTTGATTTTTAATCAAATTGATGCTTGTTATAAAGCTTACCAAATACCACAACTAAAAATAACTAATGAGCAATGGAATAGTTTTTTTGATATTTCCTATGAACTATTTTTTCAAAAGGGAATTGAAGATAAATATTATAATTCTATTTCTTCTATTATCAGACTGACATTTGCTAAAGCAATGTTTGCCAAAAAAGAAAGCATCAATTTTGACGATTTAATTTCTAATTTATACTATATTAATAATCATTTTACTAATCTGGATATTAGCGAAAAAGAAATATTAGAAACTGAAAAAAATATTTTGACACAAGTTTCTAAATCTAAAATTATTCATTTAGATAAATATCGACAAAAAAGTGTGTAGTTTTACACACTTTTTGATTTATTAATAATACTATATTTAATAAACCCATCAAATAATGGATGTGGTCTAGTTGGACGGGATTTAAATTCTGGATGAAATTGACAAGCAATAAAAAATGGATGATTTTCATATTCAACTATTTCAACTAAATTAGTTTTTTCATTAATACCCGAAAATATGAAACCATTTTTTTCTAAAATATTTTTATAGGTATTATTAAATTCATAACGATGACGATGTCTTTCCTTAATATCTTCTTTATTATATAATTTATAAGCTAGCGAATCTTTTTTAATTTTACAATCATAATTACCTAACCGTAGAGTCCCCCCCATATTGATAATCTGTTTTTGATCAGCCATTAAATCGATAATTGGATCATTAGTTAATTCATCAAATTCAGTTGAATTAGCTGTTTCAATTTTACAAACCCTACGAGCAAATTCAATACAAGCTAATTGCATTCCTAGACAAATACCTAAAAATGGAATATTTTTTTCTCTAGCATAAGTTATCGCTTTAATTTTACCTTCTATTCCCCTACTTCCAAAACCACCAGGAACTAAAATACCTTGACTATTTTGAAACACTTCAGCTAAATTATAATCTTCTTTTTCTAATTTTTCAGAATCAACCCAATTGATATTTATCTTAACATCATATTTATATCCCGCATGTTTTAAACTTTCAACTACTGATATATAAGCATCGTGTAGTTCAACATACTTTCCAACTAAAGCAATTTCTATCTCATCTTTTAAATTATCTACTTTAGATACTAAATCTTGCCAATATTTAATATTAGAAGTGTTTATATCTAAACCAAACTGTTTTAAAATTACTTCATCTAGTTTTTGTTCATAAAAATTAAGTGGAATTTGATAAATATTTTTAACATCAATAGCATCAATAATATTATTTTTATCGACGCTACAATATAGAGCTAGTTTCTTTCTTAAATCATCATCTAACTTATAAGGACATCGACAAACTAAGACATCAGGTTGAATTCCTAAACCTCTAAGTTCAATAACTGAGTGTTGCGTTGGTTTAGTTTTTAACTCACCAGAGCCATAGATATAAGGGATTAAAGTGGTGTGAACAAATAAAGTCTTTTCCTTGCCTAAATCATTACGTAACTGTCTTAATGATTCTAAATAAACTTGCGATTCAATATCACCAATTGTTCCACCAATTTCAGTTATAATGAAATCAGCTTGACTAGTAGAACTAGCTTCAAAAATTTTATTTTTAATTTCATTAGTAATATGAGGAACAAATTGAACAGTAGCTCCTAAGTAATCCCCTCTTCTTTCTTTTTCGATAACTGATGAAAAAATTTTACCAGTTGTACAATTAGAAGAATAATTAAGCTCCTCATCGATAAATCGTTCATAGTGACCTAAATCTAAATCAGTCTCTGCACCATCAGCAGTTACATAAACCTCACCGTGTTGATAAGGAGACATGGTTCCCGGATCGACATTAATATAAGGATCAAATTTCTGCATAAACACCTTATAACCTCTTGCTTTTAATAACAAAGCAATACTAGAAGCAGTAATACCTTTTCCTAATCCTGATACAACACCGCCAGTTACAAAAATAAATCTTGACATAAAAAAACCTCCAAACTGCGAGAGTTTCTAGGCTCTTTTTAATTATAGCATATTTTAAAACAAAAAAGAAGAAATTTTAACTTATTTCTTCTAACTTAACGCTAACTAATTTACTAACACCTGATTCTTGCATCGTAATACCATATAGAGTATCGACATACTCCATCGTTTTTTTCTTATGAGTAATAATGATAAACTGAGTTTTATCTTTTAAAGAACAAACATATTTACCAAACGAGTCAACATTAACATCATCTAAAGCAGCTTCAACTTCATCTAATATACAAAATGGTACTGGTTTAGATTTTAAAATAGCAAATAATAAACTAATAGCTGTAAATGTCTTCTCACCACCTGATAAAAGAGAAATAGTAGTAAGTTTTTTACCAGGTGGAGAAGCGACAATTTCAATACCAGTTTCTAAAATATTATTAGGATCAGTCAATTTTAAATCGGCAGTACCACCTTTAAATAATTCTTTAAAGGTCTCAGCAAAATTAGCCTTAATAACTTTAAAAGTGGTCATAAAATCTTTCTCCATAATTTTATCCATCTCACTAATTATTTCTAATAAAGTGTTTTCTGCCTTGGTTAAATCATCTCTTTGTCCAAGTAAAAACTCATAACGGTTATTTACTTCTTCATATTCATCAATAGCCGTCAAATTAACCACACCGATTTCTTTAATTTGTCTTTTTAAAGAATTAACTTTACTTCTTGCTGTATCAATATCAATATCTAATTTATATGTATTAATAGCAGCCTCGTAAGTAAGTGCATATGTCTCTGATAACGTATTAAGAAGGTTATCTAATTTAACATCCAAACGATTGACATTAATCTGTAATTGACTAAGTAAATCTCTTTTTTCCAAAAATAAACTATTTTCTTTTTTTATTGTTAACTCATAATCGGATAATTCACTGTTTAAATCATCTTTTTTCTTAATTAAATTATTTAAATATAATTCTACCTTATTTTTATTTTCTAATGTCTTATAATATTCTTCTAAAACTAATTTTTCTTCATTGCTTAAGTCATGAGATAAAATATTATTGTTACCAGTTATTTCATATGTTGTTGCTTTTAATTGTTCTGTTTTATCAATAATATTTTTTTTAATACTATTTAATAATAATTCATTATCCATTTTATCTTTATTAATCAAATAAATCCGATCTTCTAAGACGCGATAATTATTATCAATTTCATTTATTTTTTCTTCAATATCACTAATGTTTTCTGTCGTTATTTTTAACTGATTGATCAATTTATCTAATTCATATTTTTCTAAAACAATATTTCTCGATTTAGCAACAGAACCTCCGGTAACAGAACCACCAACGTGCAAAAGTTCGCCATCTAAAGTGACAATTCGATAACGTCCACCAATAGCTTTAGAAATAATATTAGCATTATCAATATTATCAACAACTAAAACATTTCCTAATTGGTTTAAAATAATATCCTGATATTTCCTATCATAACTAATTAAGTTACTAGCAATACCGATAAATCCAGCTAGAGGTTTAGCAATATTGATTGTATCATTATCAACATACTTAGGTTTAATTATATTTAAAGGGAAAAAAGTAGCGCGTCCTAATTTATTTTCTTTTAAATAACTAATCGCTTCTTTAGCCATATACTCATTATCGACAACAATATTAGTAACACCAGCTCCTAATGCTACTGATATAGCTAATGAATATTTTTCTTCTACATCAAATAAATTACCAATAATATTATGAACCCCTCGCAATTTAGGATTATCGAGGATTTTTTTAACAGCAATTGGCAAACTACTATTATTTTCAATGCTATATTTTAAAGACTCAATTTTAATATTTAAATTATTTTCTAATTTTAAATTTTCCTGCAACTTTTTTTCTAAATCAGATTTTGTCGATTTAATATTATTTAAGCTTTTATTTTCTATATCTAATTTTTGTAAAACATTACTACTATTTTCTTCAATTGTCACTAATTCATTTTTTAAATTGTTTATTTCTGTCGTTAATTTAAATTCTTTTTCTTTTAAATTAACTAAATTTTCATGAATTTTACTATCATCAACATTATATTTTTGTCGTTCTAAAATAATCGCTTTGCGACTATTTATTTTTTCGACATCACTAGTTAGTTGAATTAAATAATTTTGGTACTTTTTAATTTCTAAATCTAAATCAGCAATATTTTTTTTATATTCTAAAATTTTAGTTTCACCCAAAGCATTATTCGTACTTAGTTTAGAAATTTCTAACTCCAACTCATCAATCTTAGTTTTGTTTTGTTGATAATTAAAGTTAAGTTCCGTAATATCACTAGCAATTAAAGCAATTTCGATATTTTTTAACTCCTCATTTAAATTCTGATATTTTAAAGCCTTTTCTCTTTGTTCTTTTAAAGGATTTATTCTTAATTCTAATTCATTAATAATATCGTTAACACGGTTCATATTATCATGAGTTTTATCTAATTTTCTTAAAGCCTCTTCTTTTCTTCTTTTATATTTTAATACCCCAGAAGCTTCTTCGAAAATAATTCTTCTTTCATCAGGTTTATTAGATAGTATTTCTTCAATTTTACCTTGTGATATGATATTAAAACTTTCTTTAGCGATTCCACTATCTAATAAAATATTGACTATATCTTTTAATCTAACTTTTTCATTGTTTAAAAAATATTCATTTGTTCCATCTTTGTATAATCTTCTTTTAATCGCTACTTCACTAAATTCTAGTGGTAGAAACTTATCAGAATTGTCTAAAACTAATGTTACCGAAGCAACATTAGCACTAGAACGTGATTTACTACCAGAAAATATGACATCTGTCATATTTCCATCACCTCTTAAAGATTTGACTGATTGTTCCCCTAACACCCATCTAACCGCATCGACAACATTACTTTTCCCACTTCCATTAGGACCAACAATCCCTGTTATATTATTGTCTAGTTCGATTAAAGTTTTATCGGCAAATGATTTAAATCCATGAGCTTTGATTGCTTTTAAATACATAAGTTACTCCCCTATCCTGTTATTTTTACCTCTCTTAATTTAGTAGTCTGATTACCAGATGAATCAGTAGCAATATATTTAATTGTATATTCACCTTTAATAGAAGTAATGTTTTTTTCAACTTTAATTGATACAGCCTCACCACTATTATCAGTAGCTGTTACACCTGTTAAAAAATTATAGCTAAGTGATTGTGAATAAGTCATACTAAGATTACCCGAAAACGAAATCGTAGGACCTAATGTATCTCTTACTACAATCGTTCTATAAGCATCATTATAATAGCCATCAAAAGTAGCTGTATATTTTCTTAAATATACTCCTTTTTTAGCAATATTAATAGCTGGTGAATCAGACGTAGTTACAGTACTGATAACATTATTATTAGGATCTTTAGCTACTACTCCTTTATCGACATAACTTCCACTTTGACTTATCTCAACATATTCTAAGGTATCACCATTTAAAGAAATACTTGGCAATATTTTATAATCATTAATATTAGAACCACTTTCTAAAACTTGATACTCAAGAATACCATCATTGTTAACTATTTTAAGTTGCATATCATTAGGAAATAATTCATCTGTTTTGGGATTAGTGAGATCTAACTCAACTAATCCTTCTTCTTTTAGTTGACTTAAACTTAATGTTACAGTCTCACCAACATCAGGTTTTTGATGATTACTTACCCATAATTGTAAAGATAATTTAAGACCATCAATCTGATCTTGATATAAATCTTCTTTACTTTCTTTAATTGTTTTATCGACAACTGGCAAAACAATTAATAAAATTGCTCCTAATAAAACTATAACTCCCAACAATTCGGCTAAAGTAAAACCTTTTTTCATATAATCCTCCTAATTCATCAAAACATCGCCAATTACTTCGATAATTTTATCTTTAAAATCTTTTACTCGATAATAATTGTCTTTTAAAAAATTATTTTTGGCTTTGCTATTATCAATTTCAACAATATATTTATCTTTATATTTTTTAACATCTATTTTGGTATCATATCTTTGATATTTATAATTTATTAAATCAAAATCGACATTTCCAAAAAAATACAATTTATTTTTATTAATATAAACACTATCCTTAACGAATGTATTTAAATATTTCTTAATCTGATCATAATCACAAATAATATAATCGACTTTTTTCTTTTTAAATATTTTTCTTATTTTTTTTATTTTAATTGTTTTTTGAAATAAACTACCTTTAAATTTACCTTTAACATAAGAATTTAATAAATTACATTCAGTAATACGATCATTTTGATCGATAATTTCACTTAGCTTTTCATCTAATCCTATACCCAAAACATTCCCATCGATTTTTTTTATTATTTTTTTTAATTCATTATTCATGGATTACTCCTTTTAATATATCATTAATAATATAGTTAGTACATAATATACCTGCTATAGCTGGCACATGAGCAATCGAACCTAAATTTCTATTTTTAATCGGTATTTCCTCGCTGTAAATAACAGGAATTTTACCTTTAATATTATCTTTTTTTAAAAGTAATCTTAATTTTTTAGCTAATGGATCATAACAAGTTTTATCTAAGTAACTGAATTTAACATAACTAGCATCAATTCGATTAGCCATTCCCATAACCGAGATAAATTTTATTTTATTTTTTAAACAATATTTAATTATTTCCTTCTTAGTTTCAACAGTATCACAAGCATCGATAACATAATCAACCTCAGATTGAAATAATTTATATAAATTTTCTTTATTGATAAATTCTGTTATTTTAATTACTTCACACGATGGATTAATTTTCAAAATTCGTTCTTGCCAAACATCAGTCTTATAACAACCAATATTATTTACATTACTCATAAGTTGTCGGTTTAAATTCGAAATATCAATTTTATCGCCATCGACGATTATTATTTTTTTAAAATAGGTTCTAGCTAAAGTTTCTAAAGCATAACTTCCGACACCACCTAAACCGATGATTAAAATTACCTTTGACTTAACAACATCTAAATTATCTTTTAAAAGCCACTCTAACCGTTCCTGCATATCTTTCACCATCATAATTATATCGAAAAATGACATAAAAGTCAAAGAAAAGAAACATTTAATAGTCAATAAAAACAACCAAATATAATATATCATCATAAGATAAATTGAGGTGAAATATTATGGATATTATCGATTTAGTTATAAAAGTAGCATCTTTCCTATCAGCTTTAGGTGTAATAGCATTATTTATTAATAAAATTGTTAAAAAATTGTTAAATGAACTACATCATAAAATTAACGAATTAGAAAAAAATCAGTGCAAAAATTATCTAGTTAATTTTTTAGCGAGTATTGAAAAAAACGAAAAAGTCACCGAATGTCAAAAGATTATGGCCTATGAAATGTATGATCACTATATTAAGGATTTAAAGGGCAATTCTTTCATTAAAGATAAATGGGAAAGGACGATAGGAAAATGAATTTAAATATTTTAGGTACAATTTTATCAAATGCTACTTTAGCTAGTTTAATTTCTACTCAAGCTATTCAATATATTAAAGATAATCTAAATATCAAAAATAGTTTTTTATTCATCATCGTTGAATTTATAATTGGTTTTTTATTTTCCTTATCATTTACTGATCTTGGAATTATATATTGTTTGTGGTGTGGTTTGATTGTAATTATTGGAGCAGAAAGTTTATATAAATCCTTTAAAGGTAAATTAGGTTTAAAATCTAGTAATAATGAATAAATTAAGATATAATTATAACAAAAAGGATTTATGAAAGAAAATATTGTTAAAATAATCGCGGGAATTATTTGTTGTATAATTTCTTTTATAATTTGTTTTAGTATTGGTTCATGACTTGGAATAAAACTATTTAAAGATAAAATTTTAGAAAAAACTTATACTGATAGTGGTTTGATAATCACTATAAAAGATGGATATAGATGATCTCGATGATATTTACTTTGAAATAAATGTAATGTCACAAAAAATATTTGAATTTAAATGCAATTATGATGTAGAATTTGATTATTAAAAGGGTTGAAATTAAAAAAAGCTTATTGAAACGAATAAGCTTTTGTTCTTTTTTTGCATTCTTGATAAACATAATTAGTTGTATGACAATCACCTACTGCTCGATGGGAAATTTGTTTAACATTAAAATATTTTTTTAAAGTTTCCAATTTATAATTATACATTTGAGGTAAATAGATACGAGCTAAAGCCAATGTATCTATTTTTTTGTTACTTAATTTATCTAATTTTAAATCATTCAAGTTTTTATTAATAAAACCTAAATCAAATTCAGCATTGTGGGCAACAAGTGGTAAATCTTCAATAAAATCAAGAAATTTAGGTAAAACAATCTCAATTGTGTCCTGCGTAACTAAATCTTTATCTTTAATTCCAGTTATCGTTGTTATAATTTCTGGTAATTTTATTTTAGGGTTAATTAAGTAATTAAATTCATCTATCAAAATATTGTTTCTATATTTTAAAGCTCCTATTTCGATAATTTTATCGATATCTTTATTTAATCCTGTTGTTTCAATATCAAACACAACATAATCATCAACCATCATTAACAAATCCTTCCTTTTTTCATTATATCAAAAAGCCTAGTAAAATACTAGACTTTGGTTCTATAATAAATAGTGTTGGTGAAAAAATCACTAATACTATTTTTTAATATTAAAAAGAGTCATATCAGAA
>CALVXM010000025.1 GCA_944371305.1 uncultured Bacilli bacterium
ATTACGCCTGGTAATTTTACTTTTAGAACTATCGAATTTGAACAGATGGAATATCAAACTTTTTGTAAAAAAGGTGATGATGAAAAATTATATGAATATTTTAAAGATTACGGCAAGAAATTTTTTATGGCTTTAGGTATTCCTGAAGATAAATTACGTTTTCACGATCATGAAAAATTAGCGCATTATGCTAAAGCTGCTTGTGATATCGAATATAAATTTCCATTTGGTTGGGGGGAGATAAATGGAACTCATAATCGTACTGATTTTGATTTGTCTCGTCATCAAGAATATAGTGGTAAATCACAAGAATATTTAGATCCGGATACTAATGAAAAGTATATTCCTTATATTATTGAATCGACTTATGGATTAGATAGAACTGTCTTAGCTATTTTATTTAATTCATATACAAAAGAAGTTTTAGCTGATGGTAGTGAAAGAGAGATAATGAAGTTTCATCCTTTTTTAGCGCCTTATAAAGTGGCTATATTGCCTCTTATTAAAAAAGTACATTCAGAAAAAGCCCAAGAGTTGTATGAAGAGTTATCTAAACACTTTATGGTAACTTATGATGAGGCTGGTAATATTGGTAAAAGATATCGTCGCAATGATATTATTGGAACACCTTTTTGTATTACGGTTGATGATGATACATTAAATAATAATACAGTTACTTTAAGGAATCGTGATACAATGGAGCAAATTACAATTAAAATTGAAGAAATTGTAAATTATGTAAATAGTAAAATTAATTTTTAAGCTAAGGATTAAAATCTTTAGTTTTTTTTAAAATATTGTTCACAAATTTGGGATTATGTGTTAAAATTATGGTAGTAGTGTGGATAGTTGTCTATACAACAAGGAGGAAAAGGGTATGAATATAAAAAAATGGTTTTCAAGTGAAGAGACGGATATATTAAGTGATGGTTTGAATGACCAATATTATAATTTAAAGGCTAGTGAAGCAGTTGAAGAAGATGGAAGTACGAAATTAGTTTTATTAGAACCAAGAGCTTTTTCAGAAACTCAACAAATTGCTGATCAATTAAAAAGTAGAAATACAGTAGTTGTCAATTTAAAAAGAGTAACTTCTGATCAAGCTAAGCGAATTGTCGACTTTTTAAGTGGTACTATATATGCTATTGGAGGAGATCTACAAAAAGTTGGTGGAGGAATATTTTTGTGTACTCCGAATAATGTTAAAGTAAATGGTAAAATAACTGATGATACTGAAGGTAAGGATATACACGATAATAAAGATATAAATATAGAATGGTAAACTGATTTGAGGTGAAACTATGGATAAGTTCAGCCGTGTTTTAAGAGGATATGATCCAGAAGAAGTAAATAGTTTTTTAGATAATGTAATTACAAAAGTTGAGTCGATGATTAAAGAAATTGAGACAAAAGATGAACAAATAAGTAATTACAAAAAGATAGAGGAGGAAAATGTCGCTTTAAAGGATAAAATTGCCCAATTTGCAAGAATGGAAGAAAATTTAAAACGAGCAATTTTGATGGCTGAAAAAACTTCTGAGCAAATTAAGTTGACAGCTTACCAAGAAAGGGATATAATAATTGGCGATGCGAAGAAGAATGCTAATCGTATTGTTAATGAAGCATTGCTTAAAGCTGAGACTATCGAACGGGATTCAGAAAATTTAAAGAGAAACATGATGGTTTTTAAAAAAAGATTAAGAGAAGCCTTAGAAACACAACTTGAATTAGTTGAGGATATTGAAAAAATAGAGATATAACAGATGAAAAAGACGGTATATTAAAAAACTTTGATAGAGAGTTAGTGGTTGGTGGAAACTAATAAAGAATTAATATACAAATCACTTTGGATGTTTTTTATGGATAAGATAAAAACGGTAACGCGTTATAGTTAAATAAGTAAAAAAAAAGGTGGTACCGCGGAATATTTTCGCCCTTTAGGTATCATCTTTTTTATGTACACAGGAGGTAATTATGAAATTTGAAGAGTTAAATAAAAAAGCAATTAATGAAACGGAAAGAGAAGTTTTATCTTTTTGGAAGGAAAATAATATTTTTGAAAAATCCATCAGTAATCGTGAAGGTAAAGAAAACTTTGTTTTTTATGATGGTCCTATTTATGCTAATGCTAAACCTGGAATCCATCATGTTTTTGCTAAGACAATAAAGGATGCTTTTACTAAATATAAAACGATGCAAGGGTATCGTGTTTTAAGAAAAATTGGTCTTGATACTCACGGTCTTCCTATCGAAGTTAATGTTGAAAAAAAATTAGGTTTTAAAAATAAATCTGATATTGAGAAATTTGGTATTGAAAATTTTTGTAAAGAATGTAATAAAGAGACCGCTACCAATATTGACGAAGTGAAAAAAATAACTGATATGATGGGACAATTTATTGATTGTGATCATCCTTATGTAACCTGTGATAATGAATATATCGAATCTGAGTGGTGGATTATTAAGGAAATGGATAAGAAAGGTTTGATTTATCACGGCAATAAAGTTTTACCTTATTGCCCTAGATGTGGAACTGAATTATCCAGTAATGAAGTAGCTCAAGGATATCAACAAGATCCTGTTAACACTGTTATTGTTACTTTTAAAAAACAAGATGAAGATGTTTATTTTTTGGCTTGGACAACAACTCCTTGGACTTTAATGGCCAATGTTGCTTTGTGCGTTAATCCTGATTTAACTTATTTAAAAGTGGAAAGTCAAGGTTATAAATTTATTGTATGTGAATCTTTAGCTGATAAAGTTTTAGGCGAAGGTTATAAAGTTTTAGAAAAATATAAAGGTAGTGATTTAAAAGGATCAAAATATGAACAATTATTACCGTTTGCTAAAGTAGATGGCAAAGCTTTTGAAGTAATTGCTGATAGTTATGTTACTGATTCTGATGGTACTGGTATTGTCCATGTTGCTCCTGCTTATGGTGTCGATGATAATCGAATTTGTCAAGAAAATGGTATTAGTTTTATTAATGTTGTCGATAAAGATGGTAAATATATTATGGGACCTTGGCAAGGTAGATTGGTAACCGATTCAGAACTAGAAATTGAAATAATTAAATATTTAAAAGAAGCTGATAAATTATTTAAAAAGATAAAGATAGTTCACGATTATCCACATTGTTGGAGATGTAAAAGTCCATTAATTTATTATGCTAAGCCAGCTTGGTATGTCAAAACGACTGCTTATAAAGATAAAATAATTGAAGCTAATAAAAAAATTAATTGGTATCCTGATTATATTGGTGAGAAAAGATTCGCTAATTGGTTAGATAATATGGTTGATTGGGGAATATCAAGAAATAGATATTGGGGTTGCCCAATGCCAATTTGGACTTGTGATTGTGGCCATAAAGAAGTAATTGGGTCTTTAGATGAATTACAAGAAAAAATAATCGAAGATAAAGATATTTCTAAAATAGAACTACACCGTCCTTATATCGATGAATTACATATTAAATGTCCTAAATGTGGTAAGACGATGGAAAGAGTTAAAGATGTTATGGACGTATGGTTTGATTCAGGATCTATGCCATATGCACAATTTCATTATCCATTTGAAAATAAAGAATTATTTGAATCTCAATTTCCAGCTGATTTTATTGCTGAGGGAGTAGACCAAACTAGAGGTTGGTTCTATGTTTTACTTGTTATATCAACTATAATATCTGGCGAATCAAGTTTTAAAAATGTTGTCGTTAATGATATGATGTTAGATGCTTATGGTAAAAAAATGAGTAAATCAACCGGTAATGTTATCGATCCTACGCAAATAATGACTCAGTATGGAGCTGATACGGTAAGGTATTATATGCTTTATGCTTCTCCTGTTTGGACACCTTTAAAATTTGATGAAACTGGTTTAAAAGAAATTTATTCAAAATATATTTCAACTTTTAAAAATGCTTACTCATTTTTCGAAATGTATGCGAATGCGGATAATATTGATCCAAGAACTTATGATGTACCAGTTAGCAAAAGAGAACTTATTGATAAATGGTTGTTATCCAAATTAAATAAATTAATTAAAGAAGTTACTTGTGCTTATGAAGAATATGATTTAAATAAAGTAGCTCGTTTGATTGTTCCATTTTTAAACGATGATTTATCAAATTGGTATATTCGTAGTAATCGTCGTCGTTTTTGGGATAGCGAATTAACTGAATCTAAAAAAGCTGTCTATTTAACAACTTATGAGGTATTAGTAGCATTGTGTAAATTATGTGCTCCTATAACACCATTTTTAACCGAAGAAGTTTATCAAAAATTAACGGGTGATGAGTCTGTTCATTTAGCTGATTTCCCTAAATATAATGAAAAATTAATTAATAGAAAAATAGAAGAACAAATGGATTTGGTAAGAGATATTTGTTCACTAGGAAGATTTGCTCGTGAAGAGGCTAATATTAAAGTTCGTCAACCAATCTCTCATATGATTTTACCTAAAAATAACCAAGAAATTATTGGTGATTTAATTAGTATTATCGAAGAAGAATTAAATGTAAAAGAAATAATTTTTAAAGAAGATATGAGTGATTATCTAGATTATATTGTTAAACCTAATTTTAAAGTTTTAGGTAAAACTTTAGGCCCTAAAATAAAAGAATTACAAGGCATTTTAAGTAGTTTATCTAGTAAAGAAGTTAGTAAATTAGAAAGTGGTAGTTTAACGGTTAAACTAGATGGTGAGGATTTTGAACTTACTGATGAAATGGTTTTAATATCTTTAAAACAAAAAGAAGGATATGCTTCAAGTAGTAATAGTAAAACTTGTGTTGTATTAAATACAGAATTAACCGAAGATTTAATATTAGAGGGTCTTGCTCGTGAATTTGTTCGTAAAGTTCAAAGTCTTAGAAAAGAAGCTGACTTTATAATTACAGATCATATTAAAGTCATTTATAATGGAACTGATAAAATTAAACAAATGTTAGAAAAGTACTATGACTATGTAATGGGTGAAGTATTAGGCGATGAATTAATTAATGATGATACTTTAATATTTGATGACGAATTAAATGATGAAAAAGTAGCTATTAAAGTAGAAAAAATATAAAGACAATTACAGTTGTTCTTTCAGTCTGTCGACAAATAGGTAAATAAATTACTTATTTGTCTTTTTTTAAATCTTCTCTTATTTTTCTATTTATTACTATATATCACCTTTTATTATACAGTAATTATATCAAAAAAATCGTTGCGAAGAGAATTTACTCCTTTCATGGCAAAATAAATATGTATATTGACATAAAGTTGAAAAAAATATAAAATATATCTTACTATATCATTTTTGGACTAAATATGCTATTATATATGATAGGAGGCGTGAATATGGAAAAAGTTGAAAATATTGCTAAATATATTTTATCTTTAGATAAGAATAATGATATATTTATTAATAAACTAATAACTTTACATGGTAGAGATTGTTATGAAGGTAATGTTAGATTAAATAAATATTTACATATTATGCAAATGGTTTATTTTGCTATGACAGATAAAAAATTGTTTGATGAAGATATGTACGCTTTTGACAATGGTGTTATAGTTAATGAAGTTATGAATAATTATGCATATTTAAAATCAACGAAAGAATCATATGATATTTCAGATGAAAATGTTAAATCATATATAGAGAAAATGTTTAATATTTTGAAATATGCACCTCTAGAAGATTTAATAGAAATATCTCATCAAGATGAAGAATGGAAGAAAAAACATAATTTTTACCAAAAGAAAGATCAATTAATAGATGTCGATGGTCAGAAAGAAAATTATAAAATTATGTGTGCTGATTTTATAGATATGTTAAATAATGATTGAAATTGGCCAAGTAATATCATTAAAAATAAGGTTTAACAATTCTGGAACAGTTGCAAGTGTAGCACATCCTGTTCTTGTTCTAGATGTAGACAAGGAAAAGAATATCTTAGAAGTAGCACACATTGATTCTATTACCGAAGAGAAAAAATGGAAAGCCTTGTTAAAAACAAATGTAACTATAAGGAAATCAAACCCAACTGAAACAGTTATAGATAAAGATAGCTTTGTTCAAATTGATAATATTATCCAATTAGAAAATTTTCCTAAGTTAGAAACAAAAAGAAGGCAAATAGACAAATTGAGTAATGAAAAATTTAATAAAGTATTAAAAAGATATAGTGAATATAAAGATAATGAGTGGATAGATGATAATAAAAAGGTTTTTATGACTAAGGAAGAAATAATATTATTAAATGAGGATTTAAAATAAAATATATATTGCTGAAAATAGGATATAACAAAATTATTTATTTAATTTTTCTACATCCTATTTTTTGTTAAACTTTTTCTTTAAAATACTTACAAATATATGTTCTTGTTATATAATAGCTTTGTAGAAGTTAGAAAGGATATATAAAAAGATAAAACTTATTTAATAACCAAGATATTTAATAATAAAAATATTCAAACTGTATGGAATAAATAAAGTATAAAATATTGTGCTGTTGAAATATTAAAAAAGAAAACAATCGGTTAGGATTGTTTTTTTGGATTAATAATAACAGTAGTATAATTATCAAAATTGATTTTTTTGATTAAATTATTAAAATCTTTGTAATTTAAATCCTTAATATCATTGTATTTATTATTATTAAATTTACCATACTTAATGATATCACTCATAATATTACTATTTAAACTAAATATATTTTCACTCATATAAATTAATGAACTTAAAACAGTTTTCTTTTTCCTTAAAAATTCTTGTTCAGATATTTTTAAGTTTTTTAATTCTTGTTTAATTTTATCTAATAATAAATTTGGTTTAACTGAATCACCGGTAACAAATAAAATAGTGTAATCGGTACTATTATCGAAATCGACATATAGATTATCATTTATAATTTCTTCATCTAATAATTTTTCAACAAAGTCGCTAGTTGCACCAAACTTACAATCGAATAAAATTAGTAAATAAAATAAATTTTGAATATTTTTTTCAACTTTAATTTTATATGCAATAGCACATTTAGGAATTGTAACATTTAAATTAGTAGTAAATTCCTTTTTTTTAACGTCTTCTGGTTCATCATATTTTTTAATTTTAAATTTCTCAATATCTTCGAAATTCTTTTTATTTTGATTATTTTTGATAATGTTAATTGTTTCTTCAGGATTGACATTACCAGTGATGACAACAAACATATTAGAAGGATGGTAGAAAGTATTATAACAAGTATATAAATCTTCTTTAGTAATAGAATTGATACTTTCTATAGTACCAATAATAGGATTCTGCATAGGATGATTTTTAAAACAATTTTCTAATAATTTATCATACATAACAGTATTAGGTTGATCTTGATACATCTTAATTTCTTGAGTTATAATTCCTTTTTCTTTATCAACATTTTCATCGGTGAAATATGGCTTTTGGACATAATCTAATAACATATTTAAATTTTCTTCTAAAAAATTGGGGCCAGAAAATAGATAAGTTGTTTTAGTATAATCAGTATTCGCGTTACAATCAGCTCCTCTTTCACTATAGAAGGCAAATATATCAGTATTGTCCTCTTGTTCAAACATTTTATGTTCTAAAAAATGAGCTATCCCTAATGGAACTTTAATAAATTCTTTTTGATTTCTTGGTTTAAATTCGATAATATTAGATCCATATTTAGTTGAAAAAGTTACATAGATATTATTGACATTATTTTTAGGAAGAACATATATTTCTAGGCCATTATCTAGTTTTTCATAAAAGACATTTAAGTCTAAATTTTTAAATTCAATTGTTTTCATTTATATCACCTTCTAGAACAAAAATTGTGTCCATGTATATTTTTTTATGTAGATTGATAATGTCATCTTTAGTAACTTTTTTGATTTTTTCAATACGATCTTCTAATAAATCATAGTTAAAATAAATATGACTTTGATACATTCTTAATATTCCACTTTGATAGTCTTCAATATCTTGTAAGCTATTTTCATAAGTTATTTTAGCAGCTTCAATGTCATTGTCTGTAAAATCACCTTTACCCATTTTAGTTAATTCTTTTTTTATCAAATTAAAACATTTTTTAATATCTTTTTTATCAGTTGCCACTTTAATATAAATGATATTGTTTATAGCTTTATGGGTAGCATTGATACTATAGCATAAACTATTTTCTTCTCTTACCGTTTTAAACAATTTTGAATTAGGACTACCACCTAAAATAAAACAATAGACATATAGGACATATTGTCTTTCAAAATCAGTTAGATCTTTTAGCTTAAATCCTATATTTAAATTAGATTGTTCGAAAGGAAGAACTTCTTTATTTTTTGTGACAGTTTTCTTTATTTTATCATGTTCAACAAAATGGGTAGTTCCGGCTTTTTTAACAGTATTAATATTAAAGTTTTGATTAAATACTTCAACTGTTTTATCATTATTAACTTCACCAATAATAAAAATATCAACTAAATCACTTTTAAGCATTTTCCGGTAATAATCTATTAAACTTTCATTAGTTATTTTATCTAAATCTTCTTTATATCCGATAGAATTATATTCTAGTGGTGTATTTTTACCCATAGTTTCAAATAATTTTTGTAAAGAATATTTATTAGGATTATCTTTTAAACTATCGATTTCATCTAAAACTAATCTTTTAGATAAATCAAAATATTTAAACTCATTATTTTCAATATTTGGGTTAAAAATAATATCAAGTAAAAATTTAATTGATTTTTCATTCATACCTTCTTCAGTATATTTTTCATTTAAGAAGACGAGATTAAAAGAACTTACAATATAATTTCCCATAAGCGAGCTATTATAGCTTACATTTAAACCATATAACTCTTCAGTTGCAATCTCGATATCTTTTCTATTTTGATAAGTTTTAGTAGAGTTTAGTAAAACTTTACCTAACAAATTACGATAAGTAATATCTTCTTTATTTATAAGTTTTTTAAAGTTGATTTTGATTGTAATTGTTTTAAATTTATTAGTATTGATAATATTTAAATTATAAGCTTTATTTGAATAATCATTATACATAAAATCACCCTTTCTAGTATGTGTTGAATTTGTTATTTAATACCATTATAACATGTTAAAATGTAAAATAGTCATAATTTTAATTTAAAACAAGACATAAAATTAATTGAGGTGTATTATGTTAGAATTTTTAAGGAAATTATTTAAAGATTTTTATATTTTTACGGCTGCTTATTCTAATAATGTCTTTCCAGATCCTTTATCTAAGGAAGAAGAAGATAAATGTGTTGAACTAGCTCGGTTAGGTGATAAGGAAGCGCGGAATAAATTGATTGAACACAATTTAAGATTAGTTGCTCATATTGTTAAGAAATATGATCATAAGAAAGATGACATCGATGATTTAATAAGTATAGGAACAATTGGGTTAATTAAAGGAATTGATAGTTTTAGTTATAAACGGGGAACGAGACTTACTACATATGCAGCAAAATGTATTGAAAATGAAATATTAATGTATTATCGTTCAGATAAAAAACATAGTAAAAATATTAGTATTAATGAATCAGTAGGTTTTGATAAAGATGGTAATGAAATAACTTTTCTAGATATATTAAAAACACCGAAACCGGAGTTTGAATTAGATATTCATAAAAAAGATAATTTAGCTTTATTAAAAAAATATTTTAATGTTCTAACCGATAGAGAAAAAGAAATAATCATTAAAAGATATGGTTTAAATGATGAAGATGAAATTACTCAAAAAGAAATAGCTAAGCAATTAGGTATTTCTCGTAGCTATGTGTCACGGATTGAAAAAAGAGCTTTAACTAAAATATTTAAAGAATTTAAAATTCAAAATAAATAAGGAAAATAAATTCCTTTTTTTAATAATATGTTTACATGTAATTAATTTGATGATATAATGCTTGTAGGTAATACTAAAAAACAGTATCTATTTTCTTTTGAACTGAAAGGTGGACAACCTATGCTTAAAAAAGAAAAATATATTTTTGTAATTAATTTGTTTTTAACTTTAATAATTATATTACTGATAATATTATTATTTTTAATAATAAAAAAGATACCTAATTAAATTAGGTATCAACTGAAAATAGCGGTAGATACTAAATATGTATTACCTAAATGAGATATCTCTCATTCGTCTACATGATAGCACACATTTTAAATAAATGTCTTACTTTAACTTAAAATACAATAAGTGAATACGAATATTCGTATTTTTTTTAAAATCAGTGGTATAATATTAAAAGATTAGAAAAGGGGAATTTAAAATGAACAAAAAAAAATTAGGATTATTAATCGTTAGTTTAGTTTTGTTTATATCTTATTTTTTTATTTTAAATGAAAATATATCAATGCCAACAATACCACCAGTTTCTAAACCTCAACATATTGTAGTTGATACTGTGGATAAAAAAATAGATGATATTTTATCTAATATGACCATTGAAGAAAAAATTGGACAAATGCTAGTGATATATGATACAAAATCAAAAGTTGATGATGAATTAAAGGAATTTATTTCTGATATTAAACCAGGAGGATTTATAATAAATCAAAATAATATCACAACTTATGAGAAAACTAAAAAGTACATATCTGATTTACAAAAGAATAGTGATATCCCTTTAATGATTTCAATTGATCAAGAAGGTGGTAAAGTCCAAAGATTACAAGTGTTAGAAGATATTAAAGCTCTATATATTCCTGATATGTTGTCTTTGGGAAACACTTCTGATGAAAATTTAGCTTACGAAGTTGGACGAGTTATGGCAGAAGAAATGCGAACTCTTGGTATAAATGTTGTTTATGCTCCAGTCTGTGATATATTTTCTAATCCTAATAATACTGTCATTGGAAATAGAAGTTTTGGAAAAACACCCGAATTAGTTTCTAAAATGTGTACTAGTTTAGGTAAAGGTTTAGAAGATAATGGTATTATCGCTACTTATAAGCATTTTCCAGGTCATGGTGATACTGAAGCTGATTCACATTATTCATTACCAGTTATTAATAAATCAATTGAACAATTATTAAATTTTGAATTAGTTCCATTTATAAATGCGATTAAAAATGATGCTAAAATAATCATGATAGGACATATAGCTTTACCTAATTTAGATGGTAATACACCAGCTAGTTTATCAAAAAAAATAATTACTGATTTATTAAAAGAACAATTAGGTTTTGATGGATTAGTTATAACAGATGCTTTAAATATGGGAGCTTTAACTGATAATTATAGTGATGAAGAAATATATACGAAAGCAATCGAAGCTGGAGTTGATATTTTACTTATACCTAATAATGCTTATGATGCTGTTAAATATATTAAAAATAATATAACTAAAGAAAGAATTAATGAATCAGTTAGAAAAATATTATTGTTTAAATATAAATATTTTAAAGATAGTATTTTAGATTCCTCATATTTAAATAGTAAGGAGCATCAAGAAATAATTAATAAAATTCCAGTAGAATAAAAAAATTAATTAGATATTAGTACTAATTATAATGTTTGAATGAAATTTATTTCATTCTTTTTTCATAAAATCTTGTTTTTAAATAAAAAATAATATATAATTATTAATAGAAAGTAGGTGCAGTAAGATGTTGGAAAATAAGGTAACACCCAAATTAGCAAATAGCAACTATGAGAGGGGCAAAAACCTTTATAGACTAAATTGTTATTTGTCTAATTTAAAAATAAAAAAATTACCTCACATCAAAAATATAACTTATTATTAAAAAAGATAATTGACTTATAATCTAATATAAGTTAAAATAAAATTATAGAATAAGCAATATAAAGATAAGACATAATAGAAGTGAGGAGAAATATATGAGAAAAAAAGGCTTTACGTTAATCGAATTATTAGCGGTTATTATCATATTAGCTATAATAGCACTTATAGCTACACCAATTATCTTAAATGTAATTGAAGATGCAAGAAAGAGTGCAGGAAAATCAGAAGCACAAATGATATATACTGGAATCAATAATTATTGTGCAACATCAGCTATGAAATCACAATTAGATGAAACAGAAGATATATGTGCCGATGGAGTAACAACTGAAGAAGTAAGTAAGATGGTTAGTTTGGGAAATGCCGAAGTATTAGAAGTAGAATACAGTAATGGTAAAGTAACAAATTTAGTAGTCAATAGTAATGCTCATAAATTCACATTATGTGGTGATGGAAGTTTTGCTATGGATGATGAAGTATGTAATATTGATGAGACAGGTGGAGATGTCGCATTGGTAGGTTCACCAATAGAAGAAAAAGCAAAAGAATTAGTTTATGAAAATAATGCTTGTAAAACAGATGGAACAACATATCAATATATGGGAGGATGTTATATAAAAGGTAACCCAAATAATAACTATATATGGTATTCAGGATTCTTATGGCGAATCATGGGTATAAATGCTGATGGAACAATAAGAATGATAACCGATGAAAATGTAACAGCAATACCATGGGGAGCAAGAGGTACAGCTCAAGATTGGGATGGAAGTCATGCGAAAGATTGGCTAAATAACTATTTTTATCCAAGATTAAAAGGAAATAATATAATAACAGAACAAGTATGGTGTAGTGAAACTACTACAAGTAGGTCAAGTGCGAGAACAAATTGTACAACAAATTTATCAACAGAAGCTGCCAAAGTTGGTTTACTAACATTAGATGAATATAATCTTGCTGGTGGAAGTAGTTCATATTTAAATATAAAGCAGTGGCAATGGACAATGACACCATATAGTAGTTCTCGCGCTTGGAGCGTGCGCAGCCGTGGTGACGCCAGCAGCAATTCGGTTACGCTTACGGGCGGCTTGCGTGCAGTTATAAATGTCAACTCTGATGTCACCATTACCGGAGGTAATGGTACTCTAGGAGCGACTTGGAGTAGTCAAACAGGACCATATATTCTAAACGAAGATAAAAGTGTAGAAGTAACAGGAAAATTAAATGAAAAAGCAACAAGTGGCGAATATGTGTTATTTGTTGGAAGAAAATATCGTGTAGTAGATAAAGATAGTAATGGCAATACAAAATTAATACTAGATAGCTATTATGAAGAAACTGAAGGAACAGTATATGATATGTCATATGGTTCAAATAATACATTTTCAAAAGACACAGGAATAGGACAAAAATTAAATAGCGATGTATTAAATTGGCTAACAAATAATAGTGAAAGTGAAAAAGCAAAATTAGTAAGTGATTATACATGGTATCAAAACAATTTTGATTATGGAAATAGTTATACAGTATCACTAGAAGAAGAAAATCCAACAAGAAGTATCGAAGCTACAGTAGGATTAATAAGAATTGGAGAAATGTTATCAGGACAAAGTAGTAGTATATTGACTAAAGGATATACGACTGCAAGTAGTGAGAGTAATGCAGACACATATTGGACAATGACGCCATATACAAGTAGTTCTAGCGCTTGGTACGTGAGCAACGATGGTAACGCCAACGTCCATTCGGTTTCGTTTCCGTACGGCTTGCGTGCAGTTATAGTTGTCAACTCTGATGTCACCATTACCGGAGGTAATGGTACTTGGTCAAGTCCATATGAAATATAAAAAGATGATATGAAAAAATAAGTACAAACGGAGTAATA
>CALVXM010000026.1 GCA_944371305.1 uncultured Bacilli bacterium
GTATTGCTAAAGATAGTGATAATAATAATCCTGATAGTGTTATTAAAGGTATAGCTGATGGTATTCCAATGGGAAGATTAGGAACAATTGAAGAATTAGGTAATTTAGCCGCTTTCTTAGCAAGTGATTTATCAAACTATATAACTGGAGCTGAATTTGTTATTGATGGTGCTTCTACTTTACCTGAAACAAGAAGCGTTGGTGTATAAAAAAAGTTTTAGAAATTCTAAAACTTTTTTATTGTAATTCATAAGGCGACTCTGCAGTACCTTTACCTCCTGTAAAGGTTAAATTATTTTTTAAGAAAATTACTGGGCGGACACCGAACGAACTAGACACATTACCATAATAAAGATTACCGTTACCAATAACATACCAAACGTTAGAAGAATCTCTTTTATTCATCAAATAATAAAAGCCACTTGCGGTTGAATTCTCTAATGTTAACTCATTCACGAAAATTTTAGAATCATTTGTTGGATATGACATATCTATATCGTTTCCACTAAACATCTCTCCTACTGTTGGCAGTCCTACATTTGCTTGTAACGTCTTATCTTTTACACTCTGATGCCCTACAGTTTTGGAGTAAAATTCACCAACATAAAATATCTTATTTCCTGTATAACGATAATCACTTGATATATTGTTAGCAAAATTATTCAATGGCGTATATATTGTATGATTTGTTGTTATTGTTGTACTACTTCCGTATTGACTAGTTGTTGGAAGTAATCCATTTAATACCACTTTAATACTATCACTATCTTTACTTACTACTCTAAACGTACATTTATTATCATCACCACACTCGTTGCCAGTGGTAGGTACATTGATATATTCCCCCACTTGAATATCAGAAGTACTTGTAGACTTATCTGCTGTTTTGTAATTTGACTCTATAGTACCATTCCCTTCACTAACAGTTATATTAGATATTTTTATAACAGGTATTACGCCAACCACAACATTTGGAAAATCATTATTACTAGCAATTAATGTAATACTAGATGATTCGTATTTATTCCCTAACCACCAATTATCATTAATGTTTAAATAAGAATTTGCCCCTCCTGCTCTTGTATATTGATTAGCATCTAATAGTCCCACTTTTTGATTTGTTGTTATTTCATCGACATCAGTATATATTCCAATATTGAATGTATTATCTATTATATTATTTTGAACACTACTATCTAAACTGTTATAAAAATATTCATTTAACCATGTATTAATATGACTTTCTTCATACTCTTCTTTTGAACTCCAAGAATTATACTCTGGATATATTGCCGTTAATGGTTGAGCGCTTATTAACAGCAAAGTCTTGTTTTCTTTATCTATTTCTACTATTCGCCAATGGTGGCCTCCATACCATAAATAGTTATTAGCTACTTCGTCATTATTTCCTTTATAATAATAGATATTAGGATTACTACTATCCCTTACTAAACCAACTGTATTTCCCTCACTATATTGCTTCATTAAGGTATCAATCAAAGTTGGTGGTACTTCACATCCATCACTATATTCATACATATATTGATTATAAGCATTATTATAAGTTATTAAAACACACCCTGTCATCTCAGTATCATCAATAGGATTAATCAATTTACCATTGTCTGTCTTAGTAATATATCCACTATTTATTAAATCAGGTATAGTAACACTTGTAGTATTATTACTACCAACGCTAGGCAATTTATCAGAATTCTCAACTGCCCAATTCTTAGCTGCTTCAACAATTATTTTTTTATTAGCTTCATAAGAATCAATTCGACTATTTCTAATTGAAGAAGCAATAATCGGGAAAGCTATTAAAGCTATGACTGCAAGTATGACTATAATTCCTAATAATTCTGCCAAAGTAAATCCTTTTTTCATAATTTCACCATCCATTATTATCTAAAATAATTATACATTTTATATAAATTAAAGTCAATAAAAAGCCAATCTTAAAGATTAGCTTTCTAGGAAGATAACTTCCAATCTATATTAAACGCTAACAGCCATTAGCGTACACATTAGAACAAGTATAAATTTTAAAAGTATCCAAATTAATTTTGATACTACCATCTATACTTGTTATATAGGTGTGCACATTATTATCATTTAAAATATCAATAACTTCCTGATTGGGATGGTTATATAAATTTCTAACACCCGCACTAATTAAAGCAATTTTAGGATTTATTTCATTGATAAAACCAGATGAACTGCTATTTTTAGATCCATGATGCCCTACTTTTAATATATCCATTTTAGGCAAATTATATTCACTAATAATATAATTTTCACTAGTTTTTCCTGAATCTCCCATTAATAATATATTCTTATTATTAATTTTCGTGTAGATAATTAAACTATCTTCATTTTCATCAGATAAATCTTTATCATTGATAAAATTAAAATTAACATTACCTATTTTTAAAGCTCCTTGACTAATAAATTGATATGGTATTTTTTTAGATTGTAATTTTAAAATTAATTCCTTTTCTAAATCATTAACCTTGCCACTATTAAATATAACATTTGAAATTTTAAATTCATTAATCAAATTAATTCCTTCTCCTAAATGATCATAATCGCCATGCGTTAAAATAAGATAATCGATTTTTTTAATTCCTAAGCTTTTAAAATAAGGAATTAATTTACCTTTAGCCATATTATAATCACTAAGGTTATTACCACCTGTATCAATCAAAACATTTTTACTGCCTATTTCAAATAAAATACTATCACCTTGTCCGACATCGATCATTGTTAAATAATTTTTATGGTTAAAATATTTAATATTAGTATGGATTAAAATCATAATTATTAAAACATAAAAATATTTTGGCTTGATAAAAATAAATGTGATAACGATATAATATATTATAAATATAAATGCATTTATTTTACACATTGTTATGTTAATATTGAAAGAATTAAAGATAATTGATAATTGTTCCATTATATTTAAAAAAAATAACAATAAATTATCAAAAATAGGAAGAATTAAAACGATCAAACATAATGGAAAAATAATAAAAGTGACAAATGGAACAAATATAAGATTAATTAGTGGACTTACAAGATTAATATAATAAAAATTATTGATCATAATCGGAATACTTGCTATAAAACAAATAAGAGAAGTAATAAATAATTTAACAAAATAATTTTTAAAATGATTAGATAAATGTCCAAAATAAATTAAATAAAAACATATCACAAAGCTAAAAAGAAAGCCAGCGTTATAAATATAATAAGGGTTATACAACAACATTAAACAACCAATCAAAACAATAGTTCTCTTCTTATCATATTTATTTAACATAAAAATAAAAACGGCTCTTAAAATTGACGGCGTAAAATTAGTCAAAAAAGCGTAAAAGACTAAAATTAAACTTATAATTATATGGCTATATTTAAATTTTTTTAAAAAGAATAACAAAATTACTGCTAAAAAAGTAGTATGAGACCCAGAAACTGCTAATAGATGAGTGATACCATTTTCTTGATAAATTGTCTCAATATCATCAGATAAGTCTTGTCTATCTCCTAAAACAAAAGCTTTAACATATCCTTTTGTTTTTATTTTATTCATTCTTTCATAAATTATATTTTTAATTTTATAAAATATATTAGAATTATCTTTTATTTTAACTATTTCTTCAGCATTTAAAATAAAAAATATTTTATTACTTAATAAATATTTACGATAGTTAAACAAATTAAAAATAGTATTATTATAAGGTTTAGTTAATTTACCTTTAACTTCAATATAATCGCCTAATTTTAAATCTAATTTTTCATCAGTATAATAACTAACATTAATACTTTCTTTAGCTTTTATTGTTAAATCAATTTTATCTTCTTTATAAATTATATTAGTTATATATCCAGTTAAAGTTACATTTCCTTCTTTATAATGCGTGTGATAAATAAGATTATTTGTAATATAAAAAGTGTAAATGATGGTAAAACCAATTAATAATTTATAAACTAAGTTGGTCTTTAATCTTATTAAAAGTTGCCTCACCAATACCATTTACTTCCATCAATTCTTCAACTGTTTTAAAACCGCCATTTTCTTCACGATAAGTAATTATGGCTTTAGCTTTTACTTCACCAATACCAGGTAATTGCATCAGTTCATCAATTGTAGCTTTATTTAAAGATATTTTTTTATCATCATTAGATTCCAAATTAGTATCATCAAAATTATCAATACTATTTTCTATACAAGCATCATTTTCAATTTTAGGACAAATACATTCTTTTTCAATATACTTTATACTTGTATCACCTTTTTTCATTTCTGAAATTTCTTCTTTGGTATAAATTATTATAACCATTTCGTCAAAAAGATTCTTACTCAAATTAATAACACTTGTATCAGCTTCACTAGTTAACCCACCACTTATATAAATAGCATCACTTACTCTACTATTTTTATCCAACTCATATACTCCCGGATTTTTAACAGCTCCTTTAATATCGATTTTTATTTTAGTAGACTCAGTTTCTTTTATCTGATCATCTTCTTTTTCAACTATTTCCTCTTTTTTTTCTAATAAAGATACTGACTCTTCATTATTGTTTGGTTTAACTAAAATAATAAAAAAAATAATGATAACTAAAATAGCAATTATAAAATATTTATATTTTTTTAAATAATCCATTTAATCGCCTCCTACTAGTTATATAGGAAGAAAAATATAAAAATCCTTTTAATATTTACAAAAAAAATCAAAGCTTAAATTAACTTTGATTTAAAATCCTCTATTTCTTAAGAAAGATGGAACTTCCGTATCATCAGTATCATCTTCATCATTACTTGGCGTATATGTAGTTTGTGTAGTATAAGTATGAGCAGGTTTTTCATCTTCAAAACCGGTCGCAATAACAGTAACAATTAGCTCATCGTTTAAGTTTTCGTTAATTACAGCACCAAAAATAGTATTAATATCAGTATTAGCACTTTGTCTAATTACTTCAGCTGCTTCTTCAACTTCATACAAAGTCAAATTAGCACCACCTGTAACATTAATAATAGCATCGGTAGCTCCACTTATACCAGTTTCTAACAATGGGCTTGATACTGCTTGTAAAGCTGCTTCTTTAGCGCGATCTTCACCAACTCCCATACCAATACCAATTAAAGCATTACCACGTTTTTCCATTATAGTTTTAACATCAGCAAAATCCAAATTGATCAAACCAGCAACAGCTATTAAATCACTAATTGATTGAACACCACGTCTTAAAACATTATCTACCTCTTTAAAAGAATCTAAAAGTGGCGTAGTTTTGTCAATTATCTCCCTTAAACGATCGTTTGGTATAACAATTAATGTATCAACATGTTTTTTTAATTCATCCAAACCAGCAATGGCTTGTTGCATTCTTTTTCGCCCTTCGAAACTAAATGGTTTAGTGACAATTCCTACCGTTAAAGCTCCTAAACTTTGAGCGATGTCAGCAATAATAGGAGCTGCTCCCGTACCGGTTCCACCGCCCATTCCGCAAGTTACAAAAACCATATCAGCACCTTTTAAAGCTTCTTCAATCTCATTTTTACTTTCTAAAGCTGCTTCTTTTCCTATTTGAGGGTTAGCTCCAGCTCCTAATCCATTAGTCAAATCAGTACCGATTTGAATTTTAACTGGTGCTTTTGATTTATTCAACACTTGTAAGTCAGTATTAGCAACAATAAAATCAACACCTTGAACACCAGATTCTATCATACGATTTACAGCGTTATTACCACCGCCACCAACTCCAATTACTTTTATATTAGCTAATTGATCCATTTCTAATCCAAACATGTATATCCTCCCTTATTCGCCAAAGAAATATCCAAAAATCTTACCTAACATCGAATCATTTGTATTCTTTCTAGGTGTCGATAAAACTTCCATTTCATCACTACTTATCATTGAATAATCTTGTCCTTTTAATTTAAGTTTATTTACAAAATATATTATATTACCAATCGCTGAAGAAAATTTATTATTTCTTAAACCGATCAGATTCACACTACCTATTATAGCACATTTACCTAATTTTTCTCTACAAATTTGATTAAAATTCATCATATTCGTAATTCCACCAGTAACATAGATAACTTCTGGTTTATGCGAAGTTAAACGATTTAATTCTTGAATCGATAAAGTTAAAATCTCATCTAAACGCGATATAACGATTTCACTTAATTCATATTGATTAACTTTAATAACTTGTCCTTCTTTGTTTTTAACATCTTTAAGTTCATTTAATGATGCACTAGTTCTGTTAGCTGAGGAAAATTTTTCCTTTAATTCTCGTGCTGTATCAGTATCAACTTTATACATATATGAAATATCATTATCGACATTCCTACTTCCCATATTAACAATGCCATGTTTAACAACAATTCCTTTATTATATACAGATACTTCAGTTTTTTCTGCTCCAATGTTAATTATAGCACTAATACAACTATCGATTTTTTCATCTCTAAATGTGTTAATATCGCCGATACAGCCAAGCGAAATATCAATAACTTCGATTCCAATACTATTAAGTAAATTAACTACTGAATAAATATTTTTTTTTGGAGTTGTAGCTAATATTGCTCTTGTCTTTAATGTATTACTTCTTTTTCGAAGTGGATCCTTAACAGTTTCGTTATCTAAAGTAAAATCAACAGGGATAATTGTTACCATTTCTTTAGTGTAATCAAACTGATTTTTCATTGCCGATTGTAAAACATTAATAACATCATCGCCATTAATAATATTATCTTCCCTTGTAATATTAATTTCACCTTTTATCATACTAAACTCAGCAAAATAACTAGGGATAATAGCAATAACCTTTTTGATTTTAAATCCTAACATTGATTCAATTTCGTTAAAACCATTCTTTAGACAAGTTTTAGCATTAACTACATCCGTTATCAATCCTTTTTTTATTCCTTTAGATTTGACAGTAGAAGTCGCCAAAAGATTATATCGTCCCCGATATAATTCACATACTACAATTTTAATACTATCTGATCCAATATCTATACAAGTATATATATGACGCAATTGACTCACCTACTATCTAATATAATTATACAATAATTTTCTTTAAATGAAAAGATAATTTATTCAATAATTTCAAAATTATTTCCATAATCTAAATACAAAATTCCATTTTTATTTGGTAATCCTTCTAAAATTGACAAATACTTATTTAATTTATCAAAAGTTTCAATATTAACATATACATAATTACCATCACTCATCGAAAATAAAAATCTATTATCATCAACATTGTTTGGTTTAAATTCAATTTCAGAAATTCTAGTTAAAATATTTTCATCTAAAGTCCCCATTTTTTCAACAAAAGCTTTATAATAAGTATCGGTAATATAATTCAAAACGGTCGGAACTGGATATTTAGAATCAACCTTAGTTCCATCTAATAAAACTGTTTTACCATCATAATCATAATAAAATAATGGTCTATTTTCTTCAATTTCAATATAAACATTAGTCAACCATTTTTTTGTTACTTTAGCACTTTTAATAAATGTATCACTAGTTAATCGTTCTTCAATTTTAGAACTACTATTAAAAATGCTAATCGGATAATCACTTAATCGTGCAATCTCTATTATTTGTTGATCTTTAAGATAATGGTTGTTTTTAATATAAATATTAGTTATTTTTAAATTAAATAAAAAAATTAAAGATATAACAAGCATTAAAACAATCCCTAAAAAAATTAAAATTCGATCATATCTAACTTTTCTTTTTGTTTTTTTACCCTTAACCTTTTTATTCATGATATTACCTCTAATCTACAAATTCTTGTTCGACAATTAAATCGATATTATATTTATCTTTAACTTTTTGTTTAATTTCTTTAATTAAATTTCTAACATCAGTAGCAGTAGCCTTGTCTTTGTTTATGATGAAATTAGCATGTTTTTCACTAACATAAGCGCCACCAATATTTTTACCCTTATATCCTAATTCTTCGATTAATCTACCAGCAAAATCATTTTCTGGATTTCTAAAAACACTACCAGCAGAAGGATATTCCAAAGGTTGCGTTAATAATCGTCGTTGCTTTCTCTCTGCTATTACTTCCATAATAGCATTCGCATCACCTTTTTTTAAAACTAATTTAGCTTCCAGACAAATATAGCCAGGATTTTTTTGAAAGAAACTACTACGATAATGGAACTGTAAATCTTTATTATATAATGTTTTGATATCTAAATTTGGAGTTAAAACTTTAACTTCACTAACAATATATCCCATATCAGATTTATAAGCTCCCGCATTCATAAAAATAGCGCCACCAATCGTACCAGGTATGCCTGATGCGAATTCTAAACCGGCCAAACCTAATTTAGCTACCTTCAAACATAATTTAACTAAATTATAACCAGAACCAACAGTTACAATTGTATCTTTTATATCTAATTTATCAAAATAAGTTAATTTAATTAAAATTCCCTCATATAGATTATCACTGAAAATTAAATTTGAACCATTACCTAAAATCTTATATTTGATATTTTTTTCTTTTAAATATTTTAATAATTTAATTAAATTTTCAACATTTTCTGGGTAAACAATAGCTAAAGCTTTGCCCCCTACTTTATAAGTGGTATAATTGGCCATTACTGGATTAGGCATCACCTTACCAACTTTTAATTTTTTTAATTCTTCGATCATCGTTTACTTCCTATCTATTAATTTTTTTATATTGTCGTATATTATCGTTGCGCTATTACTAACCTGTAAAGATTTCAAATTATTTTTCATTTCTTCTAATTTTATCTTATCATTAATAATACCATCGATAGTTCTAACAATTATATCCCCTTTTAAATCTTTTTCTTCAATCATAATAGCAGCTTTATTGTTTACTAAATCTAAAGCATTTTTATATTGATGATTATTTGTAACATATGGACTAGGAATTATGATGCTTGGTAACTTTAAAGCAATAATTTCGCTTAAAGTACTAGCTCCAGCTCGTGTTACAATTATATCGGTTTTTTTCATGACCCTAGTTATTTTATCGACATAAGGAACTACCTTAACATTTTTAGGAAAATTAATTTGCTTAATTTTTTCATAATCGCCATTACCTGTAACATATAATATTTCATAATCCTTATTATTAAATAGCGACATCGTTTTAACTAGAAAATCGTTAACTTTACTAGCTCCTAATGATCCCATTACAAATAAAACTAATTTTTTATTATCACTTAAATTGAATTCCTGTTTATTACATTCTTTAACTTTCAATGCGTCCTCACTACATGGATTGCCAGTTAAAACAACTTTATTTTTAGGAAAATGTTGTTTACTTGATTTAAATGATATTCCGATTAAATCAACATAATTACTTAAATAAACATTAGCTTTACCCGGAACTGAATTTTGTTCGTGAATAAACGTTTTAACACCTAATTTTTTAGCAGATTTAATGACTGGAACAGTAACATATCCACCTACACCAATTACAATATCAGGTTTGAAATCTTTAATTATTTTTCGACATTGTTTATTAGCTTTAATTAAACAATTGATAACTTTAAAATTTTTCAAAAGTTTTTTACGATTAAAGCCGTAAATTTCGATTTGTTTAAAAGGAATTCCATATTTTGGAACTATATCTTTTTCCATTCGATCATGAGTTCCAATATATAAAAACTCGCTATTTGGTTCTTTTTCTTTTATTTTATTTATGATTGCTAAAGCGGGATAGATATGACCACCAGTTCCTCCGGCACTTATAATTACTCTCATAAATCACATCCTTATCATTGATTATACCATAATTATATGTTTTTTTAAATAATTAAATGTAACATTATTAGACAAATTAATTTATTTTAAAATAAAAAAATGTTTAACGAAAAACATTTTATATTATAAAAAATGACAATAGCGTATTAATATCCAAATGGGCAAAATAAATTATTAAAACTGCAACACTCAAAAATGGACCATACGGTATTTCGTGATTTTTATTATTTTTAAGAACTAGTAAAGAGATAGGAAGAGCAATAAAAGCAGATAAAAATATCGAAACAATTGACATTTCCCAACCAACTATCAAACCAAAAATAAACATCAGCTTGATATCGCCGCCACCTAATGATTCTTTTTTAAAAATAAAATCACCGAATATTTTAAGTATTAACATGATTATAAAAGCTATAACCCCACCACAGAGTGATTTGATTAAAACATCTAATCCATAAATAAAATATATTTCAATTAACAACAAAATTCCAAAAACAATTAAAACACTATCTTCGATGATCATATAATAATAATCACTTAATATAACAATTATTAGCATTGATACGAATGTCAAAGCAATTATTAAATCTAAGGATATACCAAATGATATATAACACAAAACAAATAAAATCCCACAACATATTTCTGACAATGGATAAAACCATGATATCTTACTTTTACAATTTGAACATTTTCCCTTTTGAATTAAAAAAGAAAAAATAGGAATTAGTTCCCAAGGACTTAATCTATGATTGCAATTTGGACAATGACTAGGTGGATAAACAATTGATTCACCTTTTGGCAATCTATAAGCCACAACATTGTAGAAGGAACCTAATAAGGTTCCTAATATAAATAATCCTAATATAATACTAAATTCCATTGTATCCCCCTTACATAATTGAATTATAGAAACTGAACATTGGAACAACAATAGCTAAAACTATGCCACCAACAACAAAAGTTAAAAATAGAATCATCACAGGTTCAACGAATGTTTTAATTCTAGTAACTGCATTACGATGAAGTTCTTGATAATAAGCGGATACCTTACTCATCATTTCGGCTAATTGACCAGTTCTCTCACCAGTAGTTATCATCTCATAAGCAGGTACTGGAAATGCCCAATGATCCTTAAACGCTAAAGAAATTCTTTCCCCTTTGGCTAGGTTAGTTATAGTATCCAGTATCAACATTCTATAAACCTCATTATTAGTCATTTTATTTAAAATTTCCATACTATCTGTAATAAAAACATTATGAGCTAAAAGTGAAGCGAAAGTTTTTGTAAACATAGTAACTTCATTATATATAATAACATTACCAAAAACTGGTAAGTGCATGATTGCCCATTGAATAAAAGTTTTAAAAGATTTGATATTTTTATACAAATAAACGAAAATTACAATAAAAGCTAATATGCCAATAATTAAGAATAAATAATTTTTTTGTAAAAAAGCACTAAGATTCATAACAAATACTGTTATACCAGGCAATTCAGCACCATCTATTCCCTCATAGATGCCAACAAATTGTGGTACGACATACACCATAATAAAAGCTGTAGCAGCAATTGATAAAACAAAGATAATAGATGGGTATGTCATAGCAGTAATCATCTGTCTTCTAGTTTTATCAGTTTCAGTAAAGTAATCAGCCATATTATCTAAAACTTCTGGTAACTCACCAGTCATTTCAGAAGTTTTAATCATATTGATAAGCAATCTTGGGAAAGCTTCACCTTGCTTATCCATAGCAACAGAGAAACTATCACCCATAGTTAAATCATAAATCATCGTTCTAAAAATTCTTTGATAAGTTTTGTTTTTAAATTGATGTGACAATATTTTTAATGATTCAACTAAAGTAATACCAGCTTTAATATAAGTAGATAATTGAGTACAGAAGAAAATCAAATCCTTAGTTTTAATCTTTGATTTATTCATTCTATTTGGATTACCATAAAGAGCCTGAATCCATTTATTAGTCTCAATACTATAAACTTCATTTCCTTCACTCAATAAGAAGGAATGAACTTCAACCTTAGAATAAGCTGGAAAGTACCCTTTAATCATTTTACCATCAGGATCTTTCGCTACATACTTATACATGATTTTTTGTTCACTTTTTTCAGCGTCAGCACCTTCAAAATCTAAAAGTAAAGCTTCTTTATTAATATCTTTTTTATTTCTTATATCTTTAACAAAACTAATATTGGCAAAAGCATTCTTTATTTTTTTAGGAATACTACCAATTGCCATAAAGAAACTATTGATATGATCAGAAAACTTTTTCTTTTCTATTTTTACATTTTTATTTATGTATATGTCTGCTTTGTTGTCTTTTGCTTCCTTAATTTCTTGTCTTTTAGCTAACTCTTCTTCTCTTTCTTTAGCCCTTAATTCCTCTAATCGTCTTCTATTTTCTTCTCTTATTTGTTTGTTTCTTTCTCTTGCAGCATTTTTCTTTTCTTGTTCAGCTTGTTGTCTAGCAAGCATTCTATCGTTGATTTTATTTAACTTAACAAGTGATCTACCAATTAAAACAAATGGAAAAGCAATTCCAAATCCTACATATCGTACAAAATGATAGACAAAAGTTGAAAATACTAAAAAACCAAAACCAGCATATTTTACAAATTTATAAACAAAAGAAGATAAAACTAAAAAACCATAGCCAACAAATTTAGTAAAATAATATAAAGTTGTAATAACTATATTGATAAAAGTGAATAACGTAATAAAAAAGCCGATATTAATATACTTAAAAATCTTTACAATGCCAAGCAACAAAAAACGCACCATTTTATAAACAAATATAAACGGCTTTAAATATCCAGGTTTATTCAAGTATATCACCACACATTTCCCTTGCTATTCCTTACTATATAGATTATACCATATTTTTCTAAATTGTAAAACTTTTTTTTATAAATTCATATAATATTTTGAAAGGAGGATAAATCATGAATTATTATCCTTATTATATGGGTATGCCTCTTGGTACTATGGCTCCAATCGCAAGAACCGGTGGCTTAAAAGCTTTGTTTGGAGGCATCAAGTGGAGTTCAATCTTAAGTGGTACCCAAAAGACGTTAAGCGTTGTAAATCAAGCAATTCCTATCATTAAACAAGCTGGCCCTGTTATTAATAATGCAAAGACTATGTTTAGGGTTATGGACGAAATGCGTAAAATTGATGTCCAAGATAATCAAAAAAATACAGTAAGCGTAGATAACAATAATGTAGCTAAAGAAAGTCAACCAAAAGTAAATACAAATCAAGTTGGTCCAACATTCTTTCAATAATTTATGTTTTCAATATAAAAAGAATTCAAATTTTCATTTGAATTCTTATGATAAAACGGCACGCGAACTATAACTATCAAAAGCAACACCAGAAGTACTATCAAAGCTAAAAACACCAGCATCAACGTCATTAACACAAAGACGTCCTCGACTAAACCATGACAAATTAGAATCAACAAAGGTAGCGTAATCACTATACCAGCCGCCTGTAGCACTTCCAAATGTAGTTAAAGTTTCCTTTGTAGCATCTCCTAATTTACCTCTTGTATGTGTTGTAGCAGATGTTCCATAAGTATATTTATCATAATATTTTTCTTCTGGTGTGTTCGTAAATCCTGATGATTGTACTAAAAATGTACCACTACTATCTACCATATTTGCCATTACTCTTTCATAGGCATTCCCACTCATATCATATACGCCATAGATATTACCCGTTGTTGATTGTGCAACGTTATCTTTATAAGCATTACCTGCACCACCACCAGTATAATATGTTGTTCTATTTATTGCTATATCAGTTAG
>CALVXM010000027.1 GCA_944371305.1 uncultured Bacilli bacterium
CTCCTTATTTTTATTATATCAAAAAGAAAAGTAGATCACTTTCTTTTTATGTGTCTACTTTTACTTTATCACTTCAAATAAAAGTCGAATCTATCTTTTTTATTACTGGATTGGTTACAATAAATCAGACAGAAAAAATGTGATATGATAAAATATAAAGAAAGGAAGTGTTTTCTTATAGTTTCAAGAGGACAAAAGCACATTAAATATATGGATAAATTTGTAAACTTTATTGTTAATCAAAGGAATGAAAGAGTAACTGTATATCATCTTGTCAAAATAAATAATATATCAATATATATTGCTGACAATCCACTTTTCTTATTCTAGACATTTGTTTTATCACATCCTTATATTATTATATCAAACAAAAAAGTAGCATAGTTTTTTATATCAACTCTTATCTTACAACTTCAATTTTATATTATAAGCTTTAATAATTTGTGATATAATTAAAGAGGTGTTAAATATGAGATTTTATATTAAAGGTAATTATCGAAGATCAATTTACGAAACTGATAAAGGTTATGTCATTGGTCTTTTTAAGGTGCGAGAAACTGATAATGAAGATATGAAAATTTATATTAATAAAACAGTCACTTTTACTGGTTATTTTCATGAATTAAATGAAGATGATATGTATTGTTTTTACGGTGAACCGGTTGATCATCCTAAGTATGGATTTCAATTTCAAGTAACTGATTACGAAAGATTAAAACCAGTTGATGAAGATGGATTAGTTGCTTTTTTATCTAGTGATTTATTTAAAGGAGTAGGTCAAGCTTTAGCTAAGTCAATTGTCGATACACTAGGTAAAAATGTTTTAGATGAAATTTTAAAAGATGAAAGTTGTTTATTATTAGTTCCTAAATTATCTTCTAAAAAAGCTCATAAAATATATGAAGTTTTATCAAAATATGAAGAAAGTCATCAAATGATTGTTTATTTAACCGATTTGGGATTTAATATGAAAGATGCTTTAGATATTTATAATACTTATCGTAAAGAGACAATAGCTAATATTGAACATAATCCTTATCGTTTAATTGATGATGTGAATATCACATTTACAAAAGTAGACGAAATTGCTTTAAAATTTAATATTGCTGTTGATGATGAAAGAAGAATTAAAGCTTGTATTATCTACATAATGAAAAAATTGTTATTTTCTAATAGTGATACTTATTTATTTTATGATGAAATATACCATGAAGTAATATCATATTTAAAAATTGATTTAGAAGACCAATTTAATGATTATTTAGATGAATTAATTAATGAAAACAAAATCATGTTGGTTGATGATAAATACTATTTAAAAGAGATGTATGATTCAGAAACTAATATTATAAATACTATTAAGTATTTAATTAATGTAAAAAAAAGTAAAAAGAATATCGATAAAAGTATTGAAAATTTGGAAATAGTTAATAATATTAAATATAATGAACAACAAAAGGAAGCTATAAAAAAATCGTTAGAAAATAATATTACTATTATAACTGGTGGACCTGGAACTGGCAAAACTACAATAATTAAAGCAATATGTGAAATATATATGCAAATAAATAAAATGGAATTTGATGAAGCTATTAATAGTATTGCGCTATTGGCTCCCACTGGGCGCGCTAGTAAGCGAATGAGTGAATCGACGATGTTACCAGCAAGTACTATCCATAGATTTTTAAAATGGAATAAAGAAACTAATGAATTTTCAGTTAATGAATTTAATAAAGATAATCATAACTTAATTATTGTTGACGAAGTTAGTATGATTGATTTAAATCTTTTGGATAGTTTATTTAAAGGGTTGACTAAAAATATTAAATTAGTTTTAGTTGGCGATCATAATCAGTTACCATCAGTTGGTCCTGGCAATATTTTAAAGGATTTAATAGAAAGTGAACTAATTGATACTGTTTATTTAAATACTTTATATCGTCAAGATGAAAATTCTTATATTCCTACTTTAGCACAAGAAATTAAAGATAATGATTTAAGTAAAAATTTTTTAGAAACTAAAAGTGATTATACTTTTTTAAAATGTAATAGTCTTTCTATTAAAGAAAATTTAAAAAATTTGTGTTATCAGTTGATTGATAAAGGTTATGACTATAAAAGGGTTCAAATAATGGCGCCAATGTATGCGGGTATTAATGGTATAGATAATTTAAATAAAGAATTACAAGATATTTTTAATCCGGGTGATAATAGTAAAAATGAAATTAAATATAGTGACGTTATCTATAGGGAAAATGATAAAGTAATTCAATTAGTTAATATGCCAGATGATAATATATATAATGGTGATATTGGTGTCATTAAAAATATTTTAAAAATCGATAAAAAAACTTTTATCTATATTGATTTTGATGGTAATTTAGTCAAATATGAAAGTAAAGATTTAAATAAAATTATGCATGCTTTTATTATTTCAATTCATAAATCACAAGGAAGTGAATTTGAATTAGTAGTAATGCCAATATGTGACAGTTATAAAAGAATGCTTTATCGTAAATTAATTTATACCGGAATTACAAGAGCTAAGAAAAAACTTATCTTGATTGGCGAGACGAATGCTTTTGTTTATGCGGTAAATAATAACAACGAAAGAGAAAGAAAAACTAATTTATTGAATCGATTAAAGAATAATATTTTAAATTAAGGTTAAAATAAAAATGTATGTTAATACATACCATCATTTTTTTCTTGTTTCTGGAGGTGATTTTTATGATAAAATGTGTGGCTAAAAGTATGATGTTAATAGGAATTGGTATTGGTGCTACGATAATGTACCAAAAATATAGTAAACCTGTAATGAAAGAAATGGAAAAATTTGCTAATAAAACAATTAAAAAAATTGACAGAGAATTAGAAGAAATGATGTAATATTTTAAACTGTTAATATTAAGTTATTAACAGTTTTATTATATTTATTTTATAAAAATATTGTAACCTATTTATTTATATTATATAATTAAAATAGGTGAAGATTATGAAAATAATGTCTAAATTGACAATTAAAAACTTATTTAGAAATAAGAAAAATTTTATTTTATGTTTTATAAGTGTATTATTGTCTTGTATTTTACTTTTTTCAGTCGGCTTAGCTGTATCGACATTTCGTCAAAATCAAATCAATAATTTAATTGATAATTATGGTGATTACCACGCTATTATTTATAATACTAATATCAATGAAAAAAATAAATTAAATGATGAAAGAGTTTTAAAATATTTTTATATTTTTCAAATTAAAGATAATTTATATGGTATTAGTGATGATTTTAGTTTAGATATTGATTTAAAAGGTAAGATGCCAACCAATAATAAGGAAATAATTATCAATAATGAAACATCGATGAGATATGATTTAAAAATAGGGGATAACTTTAATATTGCTGGCAAAGATTACCAAGTAGTAGGAATTTATACTAAAAATTTCTTATATAATTTAAATTTAAAAAATGTAATTTTTACTAAAGAAGAAGAAAATAATAATAATTCTTTATACTTTATTTATTTAAAATCATATAAAAATATTTATAATAACATAAGAGATATTGCTAATGATTTTGATAATTCCAATTTATATATTAATAATAATGTATTATATCCTTTAGCGGGAAGTGATCCGGCTAATGTTGATACTAATGATAATACTACTGCTATTTACTTTTTAATGACAATGTTTTTATGTTTAATTTTAGCTTTTATCGTATTTTTTATTAGCTATAATGCTTTTTCGATATCAGTTAACGAAAAGAAAAAAAGTTATGCGATGTATAAAAGTATCGGAGCTAGTCCTAAACAAATATTGTTTTCGGTATTTTTAGAAACTTTAATTATTTTAGGTATTGCTGTTCCATTAGGTTTTCTATTAAGTTTAGGCTTTGTTGCTCTAGTTTTATTGATAGTTAATAATACACTGACAGGAATTGCATCACATATTTATACATTAGAAATTTATCCATTGTTTATATTTGTTTCCTTAATATTTATTTTAGTTAGTACTTTGTTTGCAACATTTTCAGTTGCGAAAATGGCTAGTTCGATTAATATAATTGAAGAGGTTAGACAAACTAAAAAGTTTAAATATAAAAAAGAAAGAAAATTAATTAAAAAGTTATTTGGTATTACTGGTGCGATATCAGCTAAAAGTGTCACTAGAGATCGAGCTAAATATCGTATAACTACTATTTCAATTGTTATAGGAATAATTTTATTTTTAACGACTTCGTCTTTATTAAATATAGTATTATATTCAATTGAAATATCACCATCAGATAAATATATACGTTTACAAATTAATAAAGAAGATTATCGAGTTATCGATGAGGTAATATCTTTAGCTAGTGTTGATGATTATCTTTATTCCGATGGTGAATTATATTTGTTTGAAACAGATAATAAAGTTTATAACTTTAACGATAACTATTTAAGTGTCGAATATCTTGATTCTAAAAGTTACCAAAGTTTAAGAAAACAATTTAATATTACTAATGATTCACCGATGATAATAGGTAATTATATCAATAGTTTAGAATCAACTACCAAACCATTTTTTGAAGATGAAATAATTAATTTAAAGATATATGATACTAAAAATAATTATGTAGCTGATTATCAAGCAAATGTAATCGAAGATTATGGTGATTTAACTAAATTTGGTTATTATTTTAGTGATGTTTTAATTCCTACTTTAGTTTTAGAATTAAAAGATATGGATATGGACTATCTTGATTTACTTATTATCAGTGATAAATATTTAGAGTTTGATAAGGAAATTCAACCCATTTTAAATAATTATCCTAATATATCTTATACTAATACATTAGTTATAATGCATGATGATATATTGACAATTAATTGCGTTAAATTAGTTATTTATTTAGCTTTAGGACTAATCGTATTTATAACAGTAGTTAGTATTATTGGAACTATTAGTGCGAATTTAAATTTAAGAAGAAGAGAATTTGCGGTTTTAAAAAGTTTAGGTTTATCGAATAAACAATTTAATAAAATGATTTTTTATGAAAGCTTAATGTTAAGTTTAAAATCACTTTTATTTGGTTTGTTGATATTTATACTTATAGCTACAATATTTATAAGAATTACGATGATTAATGAAAGCACTTTTGAAAGTATTTTAGATATTCCTTTAAATATTTTTATTCCTTCATTATTAATTTGTATAATTGGCGTAATTATTATTAATTATTTAGCTTTCTTAATTGCAACGAAAAAAATAAAAAAGGATAATATTGTCGATGTTATAAAGACGTATTAAAAAAGAGTTTAACGACTCTTTTTTAATTTATCAATATAATTTTGATAATCTTTTTCACTATTAAATATTTGAATATTATCATAGTTGCCATGAAGAAAAATTTCATCAGCAATAACAAATTTTTCATCTTTGGATTTCAAATTAATTCTCATTTGGGTATCAACTTTAACTAAAGCAATTACTGTTGAAGTTAAAATGGCTAATTTATCATCATCACTATTAGCTATGCAAGTTTTTAGTTCATCTTCAATTTTAGAAAAATTAACTAAGATAAAATAGTCGTTGTTAGTTGATCTTTGGACAATTATTTTGTCATCTTTTTCAGCTTTACAAAAACTTGGTAAAATGATTCGCCCTTTCTTATCAAATTTTTTGGTACAATTTCCAAACATTGGAATTTCTCCAAACATGAAACCACCCCCGTTTATTGGCTAGTATTATAGTCAAATATTTTTTATTTGTCAAATTGAACATTTAAATTGAGATTTAATACTTTATTTTACTTATTAATTTATTCATGATATAATTATAAAGGTGATCTTTTGTGTACAAAAAATTATTTATTTGGGTGATTTTATTTTTGTTGATAGATCAGGTTTCAAAAGGGTTAATTAATTTAAATATGGATTTAAATCAAAGTATAGGCATAATTCCTAATTTTTTTAACTTAACTTATGTACATAATGAAGGAGCTGCTTTTAGTATTCTGATGGGTGGAAGATGGTTTTTTATAATAGCTGCTGTCATTGCTTTAAATATTATTTTTATATTTTTTATTAAAGATAAAAAATTAAAAACGATTGAAACAATTACTTATGCTTTATTGATTGCGGGAATAATTGGTAATTTAATTGATCGAGTTTTATATGGATATGTGATAGATTTTTTAGATTTTAATATTTTTGGTTATGATTTTGCTATTTTTAATTTAGCAGATAGCTTTATAGTTATAGCAGTAATTATGTTGATTATTTTGTTACTGGGTGAGAAAAAATGCAAGAATTAATAGTTACAAATGAAGAAAGAATTGATAGTTACTTATCTAAAAATTTAGACATTAGTAGAAGTAAGGCAAGTAAATTAATTTTAGATAATGTTTTAGTAAATGGTAAAAAGGTAAAAAACAGTTATATTGTTAAAAAAGATGATAAAATAACTATATCTGAATATCAGGAAGAAGAAATAAAAGCAGTTCCTGAGGCAATGGATTTGGATATTTTATATGAAGATGACGATGTAATTGTTGTTAACAAAGCAAATGGTATGGTTGTCCATCCGGCTATTGGAAATACTAATCATACTTTAGTTAATGGTTTATTATATCATTCAAAAAGTTTAAGTAAAAATAATGGCGAATTTAGACCAGGTATTGTACATAGAATTGATGCCTATACCACTGGATTATTAATGATAGCTAAAAATGATAAGGCTCATGAAATTTTAGCTAAACAATTAAGTGAGAAAAAAACTTATAGGAAATATATTGCTTTAGTTTGGGGCGTTATTAATAATGATACAGGAACGATTGATGCCCCAATTGGAAGAGATGTAAATGATCGTAAAAAAATGGCGGTCAAAGCTGATGGTAAAGAGGCTATTACCCATTTTAGAGTTTTAAAAAGATATAAGAATGCTACATTAATCGAGTTGAGATTAGAAACAGGGCGAACTCATCAAATTAGAGTTCATTTAAATTATATCAATCATCCGGTTGTCAATGATCCTGTTTATGGCAAAAGAAAACTAATCGATGATACTGGTCAATGTTTGCATGCTAAAGCTTTAGGATTTAATCATCCTAAAACTGGTGAATATATGGAATTTGAGTGTGATTTACCAGATTGTTTTACTAACATATTGAAAAAATTTGAGGAGGAAATATGAATTATACAGTTTCAAAAGAAAATGAAGAAATAATTATGAAATTATTGCATTATTTTATAACTGATCAAAATTATAATCCCGTAGTTCTTCATGGGGCTAAAGATGAAATTTGGTTAGAGAATTTAGATAATGATTATAAAATTGTTAGAATAGTTTCAAATTATATCCACAATGATGAGCAACTTAATTTTGATATTTATAAGACAAAGCAAATAATGAAATCAATCAGGAAAAAAACTTTTTCATTAAAAGTTCCTACTCTAAGTATTTTTGTTAATTTGGGTGATAATGTTCATATGGATAAAGAAACTAATTTTGATTATATCACTTGCTTAAATGTTAAGAGTATTGATGATGTTGTTAGAAATAAAGATGTTTTATCATCTTTTCCAGATATTAAAAAAACATTGGATTATAAGGAAGAAGGATTAAGTTTATTTATTAAATTAACTTCAGAAATAAATAAAAAAACAGAAGAAGACTCGTATAAAGCTGAAGAGGTTTTTAAACCTAAAAAACCTATTGTTACTTATGTTTTAATTTTGATAAATATACTAATGTTTATTTTAATGTATATATTTGGTTCTGGTAGTGAAGATAATTTAACACTTTTAAATTTTGGGGCTAATAGTAGAATTTTTGTTTTAGAATTTGGTGAATATTATCGTTTGATTACTTCAGCTTTTCTTCATATTGGTATTTTCCATTTAATAGTTAATATGTTTTCCTTATATATTATCGGTTCACAAGTGGAAAGTTTTTTTGGGAAAATAAAATACTTATTAATATATTTTGGTAGTGCGATTTTTGGCAATTTATTATCAATTTGTTTCTTTAATGGTATAAGTGCGGGAGCAAGCGGAGCAATTTTTGGTCTTTTAGGAGCACTTGTTTATTTTGGTTGTCATTATCGTTTATATTTAGGAAATGTTTTAAAATCGCAAATTATCCCGATAATTATTCTTAATCTGCTTTTGGGATTCTTTACTCCGGGTATTGACAACGGTGCTCATATTGGTGGATTAATTGGTGGTATATTCGTATCGATGATTTGTGGAATCAAGTATAAGACTAATAATTCACAAAGAATTCACGGTATTATTTTAACAACTATTTTTTTGACTTTTATTATGTTTTTAGTTTCGTCGATTGTTTAATTATTAAAAATGATTTAATTGTTAAGTCATTTTTTTAACTTGACAAATGTTTAGAAAAAATGTATAAATATATATTTTGGAGGGGAAATAGATGCAGAAAATTTATATTTTTGGGCACCAAAAACCAGATACTGATTCAATATGCGCAAGTATCAGTTTATCATATTTAAAAAACAAATTAGGTCAGAATACGGAACCGATGACATTAGGAGAAATTAATAATGAAACTAAATTTGTCTTAGATTATTTTAATTTCAAACAACCTAAATATTTGAATGATGTTAAGTTACAAATTAAAGATATTGAATATAAAAAGAATTGTTACATGCATAAAGATGAATCAATTTATAAAGCATTTAACTATATGAGTGATAATGAGTTATCTGGGTTACCAATTATCGATGATAATAATAAATTATTTGGTTTAGTTACTTTAAAAGAATTAGCTAAAGAGTTAATTCAAGGTAATTTTACTCATTTAAATACTTCATATGATAATATTTTAAATACTTTATCAGGAGAAGAAATTTTAAAATTTGATGACGAGATCATAGGAAATGTTATGGCAGCCAGTTTTAGAAGTACGACTATAATTCAAAATATTAAAATAACTAATAACGATATTTTAATAATCGGTGATCGTAATAATATATTAGAATATGCAATTAAATCGCAAGTTAAATTAATTATTTTGGTAGGTAACGGAGAAATTTCTAAACATAATTTAGAACTAGCTAAAATTAATAAAGTAAATATTATTAAAACTTCATATGATACATACCATACTAATAAATTAATCAGTTTAAGTAATTATATTGGCAATGTTGCTTTTACTTCACCAACTAGTATTTTGGAAACGGATTATTATTCAAGTTTTAGAGAAATTAGTAATAAAACTAAACACACTAACTATCCAGTTGTCAACCAAAAAGGTGAATGTTTAGGATTGTTTCCTATCACTTTATCTAGTCTTAAAAATCCTAAGAGAGTAATTTTAGTTGATCATAATGAAAAAGAACAAAGTGTTGATGGCTTGGATGAGGCAACTATTGTTGAAGTAGTTGATCATCACAAATTGGGGACCTTAGCAACCACTTTACCAATTAATTTCCGTAATATGGCTGTTGGTAGCTCAAATACAATTATTTATAATTTGTTTAAAGAAAACAAAGTTGTTATACCTTCTAATATTGCCGGTATTATGTTATCTGGTATTATTTCTGACACTTTATTACTCAAATCACCAACTACTACATCTTTAGATAAAGAATCAGTATTAGAATTACAGGAAATAGCTAAAATAAACCATTTGGAATATGGAATAAAGATGTTTAAAGCTGGTTCTTCGTTATCTGGCTTGAGTAAAGAAAGCATTATTCATCAAGATTTTAAAAACTTTAACTATGACAATAAAAAAATTGGCGTTGGACAAGTTTTTACTACCGATATAAATTATATAATGGATGAAAAGGAAGACTATGTATCATTGTTAAATAAAATAGTTAAAGATGAAAACTATGAAATTGTTTTATTGTTTGTTACCGATGTTATTAATAATGGTTCATATATTTTATATAATGAGTCATCAGAAGATATAATTTTAGAAAGTTATAATTTAAAAAGAATAAAACAAGGTCACTATCTAGAAGGGATTGTGTCGCGTAAAAAACAAATGATACCGCCCATTTTAGAAACATTAGAAAAGCTAAACTAGCTTTTTTATTATTAATATTTTAAATTTAATTATGGGAAATTTTGTTATTTTAGCACTCTTTGATTCGAATTGCTAAAAAAGTGATATAATTAAAATGTAAGAGAAAAATCTTACATGGTATAATTATTCATATTTGTGCTATCCTAATCGTATAACACATTAAGGAAGGAAGATGATATATATGATGATGTTACCAAGAAGAAATGAATTCAATTTGTTAGATGATATTTTTGGAGATTTGAATTATGCAGAAAACAAGATAATGAAAACAGATATTAAAGAACATAAGGATAAATATTCAATAATGATTGATTTGCCAGGTTATAATAAAGATGATATTAAAATATCAGTTGATGATGGATATTTAACAATTAGTGCAACAATGAGTAAAGATGAAGAAGAAAAAGAAAATGGCAAATTTGTTAGACGTGAAAGATATTTTGGGGAATGTTCAAGAAGTTTCTATGTAGGTGATGATATTGAAGTAGAAGATGTTAAAGCTTCATTTAAAAATGGTACTTTAACTCTTGAAATTCCTAAAAAAGAACATAAACAAATCTCCGAAGAAAAGTATGTTCAAATCGAAGATTAAGCATCAAAATTGATGCTTTTTTCATATTCAAACATATTTCAAATATAGAAAGCAGGTGTTGCTGGTTTTACAAACAAATAAATATCTGTGTAAAATAATGATTTTATAGTTTAAAATATACTAAATATTTAAATTGAAATATCACATACTATTAAAAATACGATTGACTCATAATTTAATATGTGTTAAAATTATTTATAGAATAAATAACATAGACATAAGGCATAATAGAAGTGAGGAGAGTAACAGATGAAAAAAGGATTTACATTAATCGAATTATTAGCAGTGATAATAATACTAGCAATAATAGCCTTAATAACATTTCCAATAGTAGATAATTCAATAAAAAATAGTAAGCAAGCAGCATTAGAAAGAACCATTGGTAGTATAGAAGAAGCAGCTCATAATTA
>CALVXM010000028.1 GCA_944371305.1 uncultured Bacilli bacterium
AATTTATAACAAACTATTAAAATTTATAAAATTACTATTGACTTTTAATAGTTAGTCTCCTCACTTCTATTATGTCTATTTTATTATTGCTTATTCTATACCTTACATTTTAACTTATATTAAAACATAAGTCAATTATATTTTCTAATAATATGTGACATTTTTTATATGAGGTATTTTATTTATTTTTAAATTAGACAAATAACAATTTACTTTATAAAGGTTTTTGCCCCTCTCATAGTTGCTATTTGCTAATTTGGGTGTTACCTTATTTTCTAACATCTTACACACCTACTTTCTATTAACAATTATATATTATTTATTAGTTAAAAACAAGATTTTATCAAATAAAAAAACTTGTTTTCACAAGTTTAATTATCCTTATTTTTTAATTTAGTTAAAGTATCATTAATTACAGTTTTATTAACATTACTGATTTGATACCAACCACATTCAGTCATTTTATTATATAAGTTTTGTTGTAAAATAACTGTTTGGTCTAAACCAAATTTCAAGCATTCATGAACTGTTGGATTAGAAGCTTCTAAAGTACCATGAACATATACTTCCATATTGCTTTTAAGAAGTAATAACATATTTTCCATTAAAATTTGGTCATTCATTACTTTCACCTTCCAATAAACCCATTAGTTTATTTTTAATATCTTCATGAGTTTTTAATTGTCCTTCCATAAATATTTTTAATTTATTATCTTGTAACATATTAATAGTTTGTGTAGTAATTTTAATTAAATTCTGTTCATGACCAACAGCATCTTCAAGATATAACAATTCTTTTTGTGTCATTTTATTCCTCCTCACTAATTATTATGGATAATTTATTAATAATTAATTCAAATAATATCATGATATTTTAAAAATATACCATAATAATATTGGTGAATAACATGTTATATTTAGCTATTTTTATTTTAAAAATATTAGAAAATGCATTAGGTACATTAAGATTAATTATTGTTTCTAATGGTAAAAAGTTAGAAGGAGCAATCCTCAATTTTATTTTGGCTATTACTTGGATTATTTCAACTAGTTTAGTTGTTATCGATAACGATATATATAAAATATTAGTTTTTGCTTTTGGATCTTTTATAGGTAGTTATGTTGGTAGTCTTTTAGAAGAAAAAATAGCTTTAGGTAATAATATGTTATTTGTAATAAGTAAAAAATATAACCAAATTAAAAATAATCTCGATAATTTGAAGTTTGATAATTATGTTATAAATAAAGATATGTTAATAATTATGGTTTCAAGAAAAAAAAGAAAAGAATTAATTGATAAAATATTAAAAATTGATAATAAGGCAAAAATAATTTCTGAATCTGCTAAACAATTAGTTTTTAAATAAATAAGGGTTATCGGTAATAATATTATATTTTTTTAAATCTTCTTTTTTTTCATTAATAGTCCATAAAAATATTTCTTTTTTATTATATATATTGCGATATTTATAAGTTAAAATATTATAATCAAAATGATTGTATATTTTTTTTATATTCATTCCATAACCAATAATTAAACCACATTTATTATATTTAGTACTAAAATATTTAATTAAATCATAGTTAAAACTAGCTATATATATTTTTAAATTATAATTTTTTATTATACTATAAACAATATCGACAAATTGTTTATAATTATTACTTTCTTCCTTTAATTCAATTATTATTATCTTATTATTATCAATATCATCTAATAGTTCTTTTAATGTACATATTTTACTAGGAACTTCTTTCGTTCCAAAATTATATTTAAGCATTTTTTTATACTTCATTTTTTTAACGATACCAGATCCATCACTAACTAGATTGATAATAGGATCGTGAATTATGACAATTTCTTTATCTTTAGTAATTCTAACATCAAATTCGATTCCATCGATAAATTCTAAACTTAAAGCCGTTAATAACGCTTGTTTAGAATTTGGTTTATAATTGCTAACATTGCTCCCTCGATGTGAGATTATTTTCAATCTAATCACCTATTTAATTTTATAAATATTTATAACAAAAAAGAACACTATAAATGTTCTATCAAATAATCACATAATAATTTATTAATATCATCAACCTTAAGCATTTTTCCATCTTTAGTACATTCAATTGTCTTAAAATTATAATTATTAGCAATCTCTAAATAAGCTCTTTCTGCATTAAGTAAATGATTAGGATCAGATTCGTGTTGATCAAATTTTTCTTTACGATTTTTTCTTATTTCTAATGATATTTCATAAGGAACGTGTAAAAAGATTTTAATATCAGGAGTTGGTAATTGTAATAAATTGATTTCTAAATCCTCAATCCATTTATACATTTTAAATCTTTCTTCTTTATCATTTATTTTACCGCCCTGATGGGCCATATTAGAATAAAAATAACGATCTAATATTACATTATAACCAGCATCTAATAAACTATTAATCATATCAATATTATACTTACGATCAGCTGCATAATAAAGTGAAGCAATCTTAGGATCAACTTCAACAGCTCCTTCAGGAAACCAACACTCACCAATATAACTTTTACCTAAATAAGGTCCACCAATTATTTTACCGGTTGGACTATCATAATTAGGAAAAGAAAAATATTTAAAATTATATTCTTTTAAATTTTCGATTATTTTTTTACTTTGAGTTTCTTTACCAGAACAATCGGTTCCTTCAATTACTATTATCTTACCACGCATATTATTTCCTTTCATACAAAACAAAACTATAATTTATTCCATTATCACTATTATTACCTAATATTTTTTTATTGTATTTTTTCTCATCGAATTTTGGAAAAAAGACATCTGCTTCTTTAGAATCATCAACCAAAGTTAAATATAAGCGATCAGCTTTATCGATAAATTGTTTATAAATTGAAGCACCACCAATTATAAAAACATCATCACCTTTAATATATTCTAAAGCATCTTCTAAATTATTAAATTGAACTACTTCGCTAGGCAAATCAACTTTGTCAAATGATAAAACTATATGTTTGCGATTTGGCAGAACTCTACCTAGGGATAAAAAAGTATTATATCCCATCAAAATAGTTTTACCAGTTGTCTTTTCTTTAAAAAACTTTAAATCATTAGGTAAATGCCATATTAAATCATTATTTTTACCCAATTCATTATTTTTACCAATTGCTGCTATTATATTAATCATAAAATAAACCTCCTCATCTAGATATTTCAAATTTAATTGGACCATGGTGTTCATACCCTACAATTTTAATATCATTACAATCTTTTGAATTATCAAATTTATAAAAATCATCAATGTTAGGATTAATCCACAAAATAGGAGCCTTAATATCAGGTAAAGTTTCAAAACGAGCAATTTGTTCTTTGATACCATCAATTTGATTAACATAAATATGGGCATCTTTAATACTCCAATCGATAGTACCTGGTTGTAAATCACAAACATGAGCGATTAAACTAAGTAATACAGCATATTGTGTCACATTAAAAGGAAGTCCTAGTGGAACATCACAACTTCTTTGATGTACCCATAAATTTAACTTACCATCTGTTACATCCCATTCACTACTCCACACACAACTAGGTAAAACAGCTGTATCGATATAATCATCTTGCCATAATGACATCACTAATCTTCGATCATTAGGATTATTTTTAATAGTATCAATTAGTTTATCAATTAATTTAAACTTATTAACAATAAAGCCATAAGCTGTTCCAATCGTATAAGCATATTGTTTATCAAATTTTTTGACTACCTCTTTTTGAACAATTTTACCATCTTCTAAAAACCTTTGGTTAGCTTTCCAAAAACCTTCTTCATCGATTTGCCATTCATCCCAAATGTGAACATTCCTCTCTTGTAACCAACGCACATCATTAGATTGCGCTTGGTATATCCACAGCATTTCTAAAATAGCTTGTCTAAAGTATAATTGTTTAGTCGTTAAAACTGGAAATTCTTTCGACAAATCAAACTTTAAATGATAACTAGGTATTTTAATAGAATTAGTTCCTGTTCGATTTTCTACTTCTTTCCCTTCCTTTAATATCTTTTTACACAATTTGATATATTCTTTATCCCATTTTGTCATCTTAACCACCTATTATAATTCTATATTAATTAAACTTCTAAGTCAATAAAATTAACCAAAATAGTATTAGAAACATAGATATATTTAGGATTAATTTTTAAATGATTACCATCTTTTATCAATTTATTTTCTTCTAACAAATCCTTAACAATTTTTATACTATCAATTGAAATGTTATATTTTTCAAAAAACAAATCAATATCAATACCTTCTAATTTTCTAAAACCTAAAATAAATTCATTTTCGATTATCTCTTGTCTACTTAATTTATGACTAGAAGATATAATATCACCTTTGATATAATTACTAAATGATTTAGTATTATCATATCTAATTCCATTTAAATAACCACTTGCTCCAATTCCAAAGCCATAATATTCTAAGTTATTCCAATAAACTAAATTATGTTTAGAAAAACAATTTTCTTTAGCAAAGTTACTTATTTCATAATGATTATATCTATTCAATTTTTTAATAATTAAATTATACATAGCTAAATCTAAATCCTCATCAATACTAGAAATATTATCGATATATAACTTCGTATGTGGTTCGATCATCAAAGAATAAGTTGAAATATGATTAACATCCAAACTTAATATAAAATCTAAATCTTCATTTAGTTCATCTAATGTTTGATTAGGTAGCGCATACATTAAATCTAAATTAATATTAAAATTATATTTTTTTAAAATATTAACCAAATTAATAATATCTTCTTTTGTATGATTTCGATTTAACAACTTTAAATATTTTGAATTGACGGTTTGCATCCCAATACTTATTCTATTGACACCATACTTACTTAATAATTTGATTTTTTCCTCATCTAAATCAGCATTAGTCTCAACTGTAAATTCTTCATTTTTAAAATTGAATAATTTTGTTAATTGTAATAATTTTTCTAATTGTTTAATATTTAAAGAAGTTGGTGTTCCCCCTCCAATATATATAGTATTAATTAACTCATCATTATATTTAGTTTTAATTTCTTTTTCCAAAGCTATTAAATAATTATCCACCCATTTTTCATTATAATAAAACTTACAAAAATCACAATATGAACAAATATCTTTACAAAATGGAATATGAATATAAATTGACATAAACTTCACCACTACAATTATAACAAAAAAACAAATACCATTTTAAGATATTTGTTATATTTTAGAAAATTTTCTTTTAGTAGCTAATCCACCTCTAATGTGGCGTAATGATTTATTCTCTTCTAAAACTTCAGCAACCAATTTAGTTAATTCACCATCACATTGCGGTAAAATAGCACGCATATCATGATGAACAGTCGACTTGTTTATGCCGAATTGATTAGCTGCTTGACGTACTGTTGCTTTGTTTTCAACAATGTAACTCCCAATAGTAATAGCACGTTCATAGATTTCTAATTTTCTCATTTTTCCCTCCTGATGTAGTATATTATATTTTATTATAAAATATTTGTCAAATTATTCTTCATCAACTTTTAAAACTGCCAAAAAAGCCTCTTCTGGTATTTCAACTCGTCCTACCATCTTCATTCTTTTTTTACCTTCTTTTTGTTTTTCTAACAACTTTCTTTTTCTTGATACATCGCCACCATAACATTTAGCCAAAACATCTTTTCTAACCGCTTTAATAGTTTCTCTTGCGATTACCTTATTGCCAATGCTTGCTTGAACAGGAACTTCAAACTGTTGTCTTGGAATCATTTTTTTTAATGTTTCAACTATATTTCTACCTCTTTTATAGGCAAAATCTTTATGAACAATAACACTTAAAGCATCGACTACTTCTCCGTTTAATAAAATATCCATTTTAACCAAATCACTTGATTTATAACCAATTAAGTCATAATCAAAAGAAGCATATCCTTTTGAAATACTTTTTAAGCGGTCGAAAAAGTCATAAACTATTTCTGATAAAGGGATTTCATAATGAATATTGACTCTTGTTTTATCTAAATATTCCATCGAAATATAATTTCCTCTTTTATCCTGACACAATTCCATAATTGGGCCAATATAATTACTTGGAACAAAAATAGAAGTTCTGATATAAGGTTCCTTAATATCTTTTATTTTCACTTTATCGGGCATTTTACTAGGACTATCAATACTAATGAAAGTACCGTCAGTAAGTTCTAAATCATAAATAACAGATGGACTAGTCACAATTAAGGCAATATTAAATTCTCTTTCTAGACGTTCTTTAATAATTTCTAAATGTAACAAACCTAAAAAACCGCATCTAAACCCAAACCCTAAAGCTTTTGAAGTTTCTGGGGTAAATTCAAGTGATGCATCATTTAATTTTAATTTTTCTAAAGCTTCTCTTAGATCAGGATATTTTGATGTTTCAATTGGATAAATTCCCGAAAATACCATTGGTTTCATCGGTTTATAACCTGGTAATATATCACTAGCAGGGTTATTTTCTAAAGTAATTGTATCACCTACTTTAATATCAGATATATCTTTAATTGCGCCACATAAATAACCAACTTCACCTGTTACTAAACAATCTTTCTTTTCCTCTTTAGGAGTATTAACACCTAACTCTACTACCTCTTCTATTTTTCCAGTGGCCATTAATTTAATTTTATCGCCTACTTTAACCTTACCATTGACAATTCTAATTAATACAACCACACCACGATAAGGATCATAAAAACTATCAAAAATTAAAGCTTGTAATGGTTTGTTTATATCACCAACTGGAGCAGGAATTCTATTTACAACAGCATTTACTAAATCAGAAATACCAATACCATTTTTAGCTGAAGTCAAAATAATTTCATCTTTAGAAAAACCTAATGTATCTTCTAGTTCTTTAGTAACTTTTAAAACATCAGCATTTGGTAAATCAATTTTATTAATAACTGGAATTATCGTTAAATTACTATCTAAAGCCAGATATAAATTAGCTAAAGTCTGAGCTTCAATTCCTTGAGCAGCATCAACGACTAAAATAGCTCCTTCACAAGCTGCTAAAGATCTACTAACTTCATAATTAAAATCGACATGTCCAGGAGTATCAATTAAATGTAGAATAAATTCTTCATTATTATATTTATACTTTAATTGTACCGCATTAAGTTTGATTGTAATACCACGTTCTCTTTCAATATCCATATTATCTAATAATTGATCTTGTTTTTCTCGTTCGGTTATTGCACCAGTCACTTCTAAAATTCGATCAGCCAAAGTACTTTTACCATGATCAATATGAGCAATTATTGAAAAGTTTCTGATGTTTTCTTGTTTCATGTTAAATCACCAATATAATTATATATTAAAATAAAAACTTTGACAACAAAAACAGTTTAGAGTTAAATCTAAACTGCATTATTGATTGTTTTAGGTATATCATTATCCATCGGAACATGACTTATTAAATCAATTAATGAACCAATTAATTCTTCCTCACTGCAAGCTAAAACTCCAGTAGCATATTTTGATTCAACAGTAACTTTTCTAATTCCTTTTAAATTATTAACCATATCGATGTTACATATTTTAGGGATAAAATAATTGATAAAATATTTATTATTAACTTTTTCAATTTCAATAGATAAAGCATGACCTCGATCCCTAATCATCAATAAGATTAAATTTTCTAAAGACAAAATATCAGTTTCCCCACATAACATATCTTTAGGATAATTGTCAAATATACTTTTTGCCATTAAATTATATTCACCATATAAAGAAATAGGGAATCCTTCATCATTGATTTTTTGTTCCAATAAGTTTTGTTTATACATATTCTCATTATTGATGACAGTTTGATGAATGATATGTAATACCTCATTTATCGATTCAGCTTTATCTAAACTCACGCCTCGATTGATAGTATATCCAACACAATTTTGTCTTACTTCATCGACTAATTCTTTGCGCATTCCTGCAAAATTTTCATTATAAAAACTACTCATTGCATAAAAATTCATCTCACATTGAACTAATTTTTGCTCAATATCACCCAATAAATTATTTAAATTAAAACGTTCTTTATTATCATAGTTTACTAATTGAATCATTTTACCAAAATAAAACCGGAAACTTTTAAGAGCTTTAAACAATAAATCATTATATTTAATGATAGTATCATTACTATGAGCATATTGTTCTAAAGGAATAATATCATTCAATATTTTTTTTACTTCCAAATCATATTTAAAAAATAATTTCAATTTTTTAATTTCTTTCATACTTCCACCTTCTGATACAAATAATAAATAAAATACTTGATATCAAACTAATCATTATGCCTAATTTAGCCCCTTTTATTTCATATTTTATTTCAATATCATGATTTCCTTCATCCAAATCTAAACCAATAAAATTATTTAATAATTTATAATAATTTGCCTCTTTGCCATCAACTAATATTTTGAAATCATCATCATAATTAATAGATAAAAATAATGTTTTATTATCATTAACATTAATGTTTCCTTTAATATGATTTTCTTTAAAAGATGTTATATTTAATTGATTATTTTTTAAAATGTCATAATGATTAATAAATTTATTTATGTCAAAATAAGCCATGTAAATATCAACATTTGAATTTACTTGTAACTTATCATTTAAATAAAAATTATTTTTTATAAACATACTACGATTAGCAGTTGCATTTAATTCATAACATCCAATCTTATCAATACAAAAGTCAACTATTCCATCTAACCGTACTTCATCACTAACCAACAAATAAAAATCTAATTTATCATCAATTATTATTTGATTATTAACTTTGCTTTCTTTATAAACAATTTCGTTTAAACCAGTCATTTTTTTTAACAACTCATTTTGACATTCAAAAGCATTATTACATTCAAAACTATTTTTAATGTCACTATCCACCATATAACCCAAACTAAGAGCATAGGGATTTTGATATAGATAACTATCTTGATAACTAATTCCATATAAAACATCATCAAAAACTGATACTTTATCTTTTTTTAATAAATTATAGTAAGGCAACTCATTAAGTGATTCATAATATTTAATTCCAAACAAACTATCTAGGACAAGAAAATGATTATAAAAAGCTGTATTGTTAGTTGTATAATAACCAAATCTATCATAAAAATCATAGTTAACATTACTACTAGATAGCCATCCAGTAACTCCATAATATCCATAGTTTAAAGGATCATTGAAAGCAAATTTTTTTTGAAATTCCATCCGATAAAATGAATCATTATTAATAGAATTAATAGTTTTTTCCTTTTCTTCAAAACGGCCATCAATATAATTTATTAAAAAAAGATAAAGTATC
>CALVXM010000029.1 GCA_944371305.1 uncultured Bacilli bacterium
TTTAGTAACTCCACTATTTAATACAACAGCATTTGCCCATTCTTGGTTATCATAGTTATACCATGATTCACTTTCATCAGCATATATCCAATTACTTCCATCATATCTAATTGGTATCATATTATTATATAACTTTGGCGCATTGGCCCCACTGTTATCATTATATGCTACTTTACATTCTTCATCATATCTAAAGACATACTGTTTATTAACTTCATCCCATTTATATAAGACACAGCCTTGCATTTCTTTATTAGTCACGGGATTAATTATTTCAACTTCTAAAAAACCACTATTTTTTAACTGATCTAATGACAGCGTATTTTCTTCAGTTGAGTATCCTAATTTATTTTGAATGCTATAGTCATGAGCTGCATCTAAAATACTATCAATCGTTCGTTCTAGTGCTGCTTGTTTACTATTTTCAATTGATTTGTCAACTATCGGAAACGTTATCAATGCAATTATTCCTAATATAATTATGACTGCTAATAATTCAACTAATGTAAATCCTTTTTTCATATTCTCACCTATTTTAATTATAAACTAATTTAAAATAAAATACAAGAAAAACTATCAATATTAAATTGATAGTTAAAAATGAAACATAATCCATTCTGGTTTAAAAATCATAAGAATACCGATTAATAACATAATAATACCACCAACTAAATGGGAAACTTTATTATATTTAGTTGAAATACCTGTTAATTTTAATGATTTCATCGCAATAAAGAATATTACTAAATCATCAATTAAGAAAAACATTATATAAAGTAAAATGTAAATAAAATATTGTAAACCATTTAAGTCATTATAGGCTAAGATTTGTGTAAAAATCAAAGGTAATCCTGAAGAGCAAGCAAGTTCTACTAGATTAACAGAAATCGCCAGTCCAATTACACCAACTATAGCTAACCAGAAAGTTTTTTTATTATCGATTTGTTTAACAATTTTATTAATTCTTTTCAAAATTGATTTTCTCTTACTACTATCGACAACTTGACATCCATCGTCTTTTTTTCTTTCTTTAAAGTAACTTGTTAAACTAATCGCACCACCAATCAAAGCAATTAAAGCAATTATAAATCTTACCCAAGCTACTTGCGTCAATGTAATCGCAATTTGTAACCAAGCTAACATAAATGCTAAATAAACTAAGGCCGAAGTAATTAAAAATGTAAGACCTATAATCCACATTTTTCTACGGTCTTTCATCGTTAGAATAATCGATAACAAGAATAATAACACCCACATTGCACACGGATTAAATCCATCGATAAATCCAACTATAATTGATACTAAAGGAAGTGAAACAGCCTTAGGATCGATATTTCCTAAAATTGGAATATTAAATTGTCCTTCTGGAGTATCAATGGTATAATCAACATCTAAATCATTTTTAACAACATCGACAATATCGACATAATCACTATTACTATATTTAGTAACAGCTGCTTTAATTTGATTTTCAACTGTCGTGTTAAAGCCATTTATTCCCGTTGTTCCAATGACCGTATAGGGAACTGTGTTTTCTTTATCTTTTAAAGCTTTACGAACTTTAATTAATAATTCGGCATTTTCTTTTATTTTGGTAGTTTCTAAATTGATAACATTAACATTATTTTCTTTAGCAAATTCTTCTAAAAATTCTTCTTCTTTTTGACATGTACTACATAGTTCAGATGAAAATAAATATATATTTATTTTTTCTTCAGCTTTAACAACTGGAATAATTGTCACTAATATTAATAATAAAAACAATTTTTTAAACAATTTCATTTTAAACAGCTCCTTAATACTGAACTAATTTGTTCTATCGTTTTCTCACCGACAATTCTAGCTATTTCTTGATCATTATCTAAAACAATAAAAACGGGCAAAATATTACCAACATTATATTTACTAATTTCTTCCTCATCTAAATCATAATCATATTCAATATGTTCAAATTCAGGGAACATAGTTTTTATCTCTTCTAACTTAGGGCGCATAATCAAACAAGCTGGGCACCACATAGCCGTAATTCTAATTAATTTAATAGCCAAACACCCCTTCCAAACTATCATCATTAGTAATAAAATCTGAAACATCAACTTCAAGATAATCTTCTTTATCGTTTCTTATAACTATTTTACTAATACCAGCATTAATAATAAATCTCTTACAAAACATACAAGGCATGGCATTTTTAACATATTCGTCACTTATCACTTCTTTACCAACTAAATATAAAGTTGATCCGATAACATCTTTTCTAGCAGCACTGATAATTGCATTTTGTTCAGCATGAACACTGCGACACATCTCATAACGTTCACCACGGGGAATATTCAATTTTTCCCGCATACAATAACCTAAATCACCACAATTTTTTCTTCCTCTTGGTGCTCCATTATAACCAGTTGAAATAATTTCATCATTTTTAACAATAACTGCACCAAAGGCTCTTCTAATACAAGTTGAACGTTCTAAAACTGCTTCAGCAATATCTAAATAATAATTATTTTTATCTACTCTTTGCATACTAACTCCTTATAACATTTATCAAAACAATCATTAAAATATTTAATATCGTCCAATGTATTCAAATGAGAAAAGCTAATTCTAATACTCGAAGTAGCTCTTTTTTCATCTTTAGTTAAAGCATATACTGATTTAGAAGATGCACCAGTTGCACAAGCGGTTTGAGTTGAAATATAAATATCAAAACGTTCTAAAGCATGTAACATTGTCTCTGGTTTAACGCCTAAAATACTGACGTTTAAAATATGAGGAATTGAATATTCATTACTATTAATATAAACTTTAGGATAATTACTTAGAAAAGATTGTACCTCTTTATTTAAAGATTTAATATAGTCGTAATTAGAATCAAGATGTTCTAAAATTAAACGAACTGCCTTAGCTAATGACACAATCAAAGCTGTAGCTGGAGTACCACTTCGATAAACTGTCGTACTTTTACCACCATGAATAAGCGGTTCTAAAGAAATATTTTCTTTTTTATATAACATACCAATTCCTTTAATACCATAAATTTTATGAGCGGAAAAACTAGCTAAATCGATATTAGTTAAATCTATTTTAATTTTACCTAAAGCTTGCGTCATATCAACATGAAAAAAGCATTTTGGATAATCTTTTAACAAAAGTCCTATTTTTTCAACTGGTTGTTGAATACCAATTTCACTATTAACCGCACCAATACTTACTAAAATAGTTTCATCAGTTAATAATTGTTTTAAATTATCCATGTCAACTTGTCCAAACTTATCAGTTTTAACAAAATCAACTTTAAAACCTAACTGTTGTAAATAACTTAAAGGTCCATATATCGAAGAATGTTCAAATTCTGTCGTAATAATATGTTTACCACGGTTTTGATACTTTAAAGCGATTCCTTTTAAAGCTAAATTATTCGATTCAGAAGCACCACTAGTATAAATTATCTCTTTTTCTTTAACATTTAATAAATCAGCTATCTGCTTAGTAGCAGCATTTATAATACTATTAGCTTCAACTCCTAATTTGTGTAAAGAATTAGGATTACCAATATATTTTTTACTAACTTCTAAAAAAGAATTTAATACCATTTCATCGACTGGTGTTGTCGCACTATAATCTAAATAAGTCATAAAACCACCTTTAAAAATTATATCAAAATTTAGATAAAATGTAAATTAAAAGTGCATTCGTCTTTTTAATTCTTCTTTGACATCTTTATATTTTAAAATTAATAAGCTAAAAAAACAAACTAAGTTTAAAAAAGAAGAAATAATCGAAGGTACCTTTATAGTTACTATATCTGTAAAGACAAAAATTAAAGGAATGATACCAATTAAAACAATACAAATAAAATAAAATAATTCTTCATCTAAATAGTCTTTTAAAACAATAGCCATAATTGAAATACTAATGCTACCTACAATACATAAAATCGGTAAAACATAACTTAAAGACCAACTATGCCAACCCGTGAAATAATCCCAAGAAATAGCTATTAAAGCCAAAATAACTAACTGCCATAAAATAGTTTTAAAAACACTATCTCTTTTAGTTAAAGCAATTTTTAAAATTACAAATAAACAGATAAATCCCATCACCACAAAAATACTAAAATGATAACTATTAATCATTAAATCGATGGCGATACAAGTTAATGAAATAATAATACTTACCAACAATAAAATTCTAAAAAAAGTAAAATACTTTTTATAAATAGTTGGAATATAAGGAAAAACATTTTCTTCTTGTTTGCCTGTTAATTTATTTTGACATAACGGACAAAAATCGCTATCTGTTTTAACTTTCACTTTGCATTTTTTACAAACTTTCATATTTCACCTACTCATCTACATTATTAGAAGTAATAGTTATATCAGCACCTAATGAAACCAATTTACGATAAAAATCTTTAATAATATTAGTATTAACAAAAACTGAAGTAAAAGATATATTTAATTTATCTAGATAAGAACAAATCGCTAATTGCATTCTATCAGTACTGACATAAACTTCAAAACTATCGATATAATCACTAATTTCTAAAGGCATTTTAACAACTCCTAAATTAGTAACTGAAGTAGTCAAATTTTTTCTTTCAACGTAATTAGCAAACCTCAAAACAATATTTTTAATAAATAAAGGAACTACTCTAACTAAATAGTTATGTTCAATTGTAGCAAAACGATTCATTCTTTTAAATAAATTTTCTTGTTTCAATTCTTCTTTTAAATAATTATCAACATATTTAATAATATCCTCTAAAGACTCATTTTGATTATATTTTAACTTTAAAACGCTAAAAAAATTCCGAGCAGTCTGTGATTTAAAATATTTCCTCAAATTAACAGGAATATCAATATAAATAGATTTATTTTTATCTTTTAAATTCATATTTTCTTTAATTGCCCAAATATATATTCCAACGATTAATCCAGTTAAAGTTGTATTGTATTTATGGGCTAAATCTAGTATTTGTTTGGTATCCATTGTTCCTGTTATCGCCTTAAATCGATTATCTTCGACTTTTTCCCCTTTGATCTGATAAGATCTATCTTCAACCTCTTTTTTTATAATTGAAAACTTATAATATTTATTAAAACTGTCCGCACTTTTTTCAGCTAAAGAAGCATCATAATCTAAATTGACATTTACTAAATTATATTTTTTAGTAAGATAGATTGAAACAATAGTTTTTAAAAATTCTAAAGCACCAGTTCCATCAGCTAAAGCGTGATACACTTCTAAATTAATTCTATTTTGATAATAATTAACTCTAAACAATAAACGTTTTTTATTTTTTCTATATATTGGAGCACAGATATCTTTTTTTTCTTCCTTTACAATTGGTTTGATATTAGCCATCTCTAAATAATACCAAAAAAATCCCTGTTTTAAAACCGATCTAAAATTAGGAAAATAATCAAGAGCTTCATCAGTTGCCATTTGTAAAATATCTTTTTCAATATTTTCTTTTAAAACACAAGTAAATCTAAAGACCTTGGGATCTTTTTTATTACTGGTTGGAGGAAAAATTTTAGCCGCATTATCAAGTTTGAACCATCTTTTTTTCATATTTCACTTCCATTTATAAAATTATTAATTAAATCTAAACTCTTATCCATTTGTTTGGATTTAATCGGATGCGTTAAAAAACCATGAATAACATCTTTCATTCGATGAATCTCAACTTTATTTTTATATTTTCTTAACTTTTTACCATACTCTTCCCCTTCATCTCTTAAAGGATCATATTCAGCTGTGATAATTAAAGTTTCTGGTTGATGATATAAAGTTTTAGCCATCAAAGGAGACACATATTTACAATCTAAATATTTTTTATCTGTTACATATAAATCAAGATAATTATTAATCTTTTTATTTGTTAAAACCCAATTTTGACCATTTTCATTAACTGAATCAAAAACAGAATCACTATCGTGAATATGATAAGTTAATGGGTAAATTAAAACTTGTTTTTTTATTTTAAAAACCTTCTTTTCTGAAGCAATAATCGATACTACGCTTGCCATATTACCACCAGCGCTATCCCCCATTATTATAATATCCATCTTCCCTAAAAAATTATCTTTACTAGAAAAATATTTAACAACATTATAACAATCAATTAAACCATTAGGAAATGGATATTCAGGGGCTAAGCGATAATCTACTGATACTACTATTGTATTAGTTTTAATAGCTAAAGTGTTACAAAATTTTGTATAATTTTCAACACTACCACAAACAAATCCCCCACCGTGGAAGAAAATAACTAAATTGTTGGTATTCGCCTTTATATTAAAAATTCTAATGCCTACAGTATGATCTTTTACTAATATTCTAGTATCAATATAACTATAATTACTTAAAAAATTATTTTTAACAATATCATGAAATAATCTTTCCTTTTTATAATCTTCAATATCTATTTTAGAAACAATGTTAAATATTTTTTTTGTTATTTTCTTCATATTTTCACCTAATCAATTATATCATATTTTATCTAATTTAAAAACAAGCAATTGAGCTTGTCTTTAAAAATTATTGCAACTCATATGGTGATTCGGCAGTACCATTTCCTCCTGTGAAGGTCAAAGCTGAAGTCCCTGACTTCAGATATATAACTGGACGAACTCCGACCTCACTTGCCGGTCTGTTGGCATCATCGCTTAAGAAACCATATCCGTTGACGATACGGACGTTAGATGAACTATATCTATTCATTGTCCAATAATAACTAGAAACCGATGAATTTTCAATTGTATTAACATCAACAAAAATCTTATTATCACTCAAAGCTAAATCATTTCCTGAAAACATTTCTCCTATTGTTGGCAATCCAACACTAGCAAACAATGTCTTGTTTTTGACTGCAGTATAATTCGCTTTACTAAGATAATCTCCAATATAGAATGTTTTATTTCCTGTATAACGATATTCATTTGATATATTATTAGCAAAACTATTTAACGGCGTATATATAGTATGACTTGTTGTTATCGTTGTAGTACTTCCATATTCGCTTGTATTTGGAAGTAGCCCATTTAGTACTACTTTGATGCTATCGCTATCTTTACTTACTACCCTAAATGTACATTTGTCATCAGCTCCACAGGCATTATCACTTCCACTATATGGTACATTGATATATTCGCCCACTTGGATATTACTTGTATTTATTGCTTTATCAGATACCACATAATTTGATGTTAGAGTACCATTACCTCCAGTAATAGTAATATCAGAAATTTTGATAACTGCACGAATACCATATGCACTCGACAAAGTACCGACAGTACTCAATCTACCGTCACTGTTGACGTTACGAAGGAAAGCAGAACTATAGCGATTGCCTAACCAAAAATAATTCTTTATATCCAAATATGAATTTTGCCCACCTGCTCTTTCATATTGCTTTACATCTAATAAACCGACTTTTTGTATTGTTGTTATTGAACTTACGTTATTATATATTCCTACATTAAAAGTATTATTTACTATATTACTTTGTATATTACCATCTAAACTATTATAAAAATATTCATTTAACCAACTGTTGATATAACTGGATTCATATTCTTCTTGTGTATCCCATACTACGCTTGATGGTTGAATTACTGTCAGTGGCTGCTGACTTATTAATAACAATGTATTAGCACTTGTATCTATTTCTACTATTCGCCAATGATGTCCTCCATACCATAAATAGTTATTTGTTACAACATCATTTCCACCTTCATAATAATATATATTACTATTCGTTGAATCTTGGACTAATCCTTTACTTCCAACTTGCTCTAATAGTGTTGATGTTAAATTTGGCTCTGGTTCTTCTGGCGTTGGATCTACTGGGTCTTCTGGTGTAGTAGTCTCACCATTAACACTAAAACTGCCATCTGGTTGTAGTTCAAATTCATAATTGTTACTCTTTACTTTTAATTTGGTTACTTTACCATTTTCGTATTCTACTTCTAAAACTTTCGCATTTCCTAAACTTACCATTTGACTAACATCATCAATGGTTACTCCATCATCATCTGTACATATATCAACACTTCCATCTAATTGATTTTTCATTGCTGATGTCGCACAATAATTATTAATGCCACTTAATATCATACTTGCTTCTGATTTTCCCGCACTCTTTCTTGCATCATCAATTACATTTAATATAATTGGTGTGGCTATCAAAGCTATTATAGCTAATATGATAATAACTGCTAATAATTCAATCAATGTAAATCCTTTTTTCTTCATAAATATTCTCCTCACTTCTATTATGTCTTATCTTTATATTGTTTATTCTATAACTTTATTTTAACTTATATTAGGTTATAAG
>CALVXM010000030.1 GCA_944371305.1 uncultured Bacilli bacterium
TGTTCAACCTAGTATGAATAATCAAAATAACGTTAACAATGTTCAACCTAGTATGAATAATCAAAATAACGTTAACAGTATTCAACCTAATATAAATAATCAAAATAACGTTAACAATGTTCAACCTAGTATGAATAATCAAAATAACGTTAACAGTATTCAACCTAATATAAATAATCAAAATAACGTTAACAATGTTCAACCTAGTATGAACAATCAAAATAATGTTAACAGTATTCAACCTAACAATAATGAATCAGTAAACAAAGAACAGAAAAAAGAATATGATTTAGAAATAGTTGATCCACTAAATCCAGACAATGTTATTAAAACGGAAAAATTAATTGAAAAACAAGAAAATATAGAGGGAGAGGCAGAACAAAACGAACCTGTTGTTGATACAACTAAAAAGAAAAAAGGAATTAAAAAATTCCTTCCAATAATAATTTTGAGTATTATAATAATTGTTGCCTTGATTGTATTAATAATTTTAAATCTTAAATCTGATACCCCAGTTAATCCTAATCCTACCCCTTCAACTCCTGAAATACCAGATATAGAACCAGTTACATTTGAAACAATTGTTGATAATTTTAACAATAATGCTTTATTAAATGAAATAAAAGGTGATGGAACAATCATTGCCTCATTAGCTAATAATAAGTTAAATATAACTGTATCACCAAGTGATAATAGTGATGCATTACCTACAGTTTATGAATTTAATTTAAACAATAGAAATATTGAAATAAGCTTAGATGATGATAATGAAAAAGGACTTCAATTATTTTTAATTTTATGTGATAGTATTTATAATTCAAATACTCACGAAGTATATAATTATCTATCATCAATCGATTTAAAAACAACGACAATTGATGGTATTACAGTCACTGAAAATAATAATGAATTCCTATATAGTGTTAATGTTGATAAGAGAATTAATACAGCTGATTTAGATAATATGTATATTGAAAAAACTGATTTAGAGGAATATCGTGAGTTTATTGAAAACTCTGGTTCAACTAGGTTAACTAAAGGAAATTTAATGTTATATAAAGAAGGAAACGATAAAACTGCAACAATTATAATCGCTGAAAAAGAACAATTATCTAATTTAACCTATCAATCCATTTTATCAGTTATCGATTTATTATTCGAAGAAGAATTAGAAAGTTTTAAAACTAGTTACCCTAATTTAGAAACTATTTCTTTTGATCGATATAATATTACTATTGATCCAGAATTAACTGGTACAGCTAAAACTTTATTTGAACAATATCAAGATGAATATCAATTTATTGAAATAAAAATAACATTATAAAAAAACATCAATCGATGTTTTTTTTCATGTAATCATTAAACTTTTTAAATTCTTTAGTTTCTAAATCAGTTTTAGCCAATTGTTCAAATAATTTTTTCTGATCACGTGATAATTTATCAGGCATTAAAACATTTAAAACAACGTACATATCACCTTTTCGATAACTATGAACATCTTCGATACCTTTACCTTTAAGTCTTAATTTATCCCCACTATTACTACCTGGTTCAATAGTTAACTTAACTCTTCCAGTAATAGTAGGAATTTCTTTTTTACAACCCAATATAGCTTCAGTAATGGTAAGTGGTAATTCTAAATAAATATCATTTTCTTCTCTTTCAAATAAAGGATGTGGTAAAACACGATATTCTAAATACAAATCACCATTACCATAATCGCCTGCCTCACCATAACCAGATACTCTTTGTTGATTACCTGTATTAACGCCAGCTGGAATTTTTACTTCAATATCCTTATTAACTTTAACTTTACCAGTTCCTGAACAATTATTACAAACCCTTTTATAAGTTCGTCCTTTCCCTGAACATTTAGGACAAGTCGTTTTAGTCATAAATGATCCAAATAAAGTTCTTTGTTCTGTTGTTACCGTTCCAGAACCGTGGCAAGTAGAACAAGTTTCTTCATCAAATCCACCTTTGCCATGACAATTATCACAACTGTCATAAGAGCTAACATTAATTCTCTTTTTAGTACCAAAAGCTGCTTCCTCAAAAGTTAAATCAACACGCATTACTTTATCTCGACCACGTGATTTACTACGATTAGATCCGCCAAAATTAAATCCAAAACCTGAACCAAATAAATCACTAAATATATCTGAAAAATCAAATCCAGAAAAGTCATATCCACCAGAACCATTATTTTCAAAAGCTGCATGACCAAATTGATCATATTGTTTTCTTTTATTTTCATCAGATAAAACAGCATAAGCTTCTTGACATTCTTTAAATTTCTCAGCGGCATTTTCCTCTTTAGAAACATCCGGATGATATTTCTTAGCTAATTTACGAAAAGCAGATTTAATTTCATCTTGACTAGCAGTTTTAGAAACACCTAACACCTCATAATAATCTTTTTTCATAACAACACCCTCTACATAAGTTCTTTAAACTGATCGATAAAACTATCAAACATTTTAATAGCACTTTCGACTACTTCTTTTTTAGTTACATCAATACCTGCAATTTTAAGTTCATTAATAGGATAATCACTACCACCACTACTTAAAAATTTAAGATAATTTTCTAAAGCATTTTTCTTATGATTTAATATATTATCCACAATATAACAAGCACAAGATAGACCAATAGAATATTTATAAACATAGAAATTATAGTAAAAATGAGGAATTCTAGCCCATTCATATTTAATAGCTTCATCTAAAACAACATCTTTACCAAAATATTTCAAATTCAATTTATAATATTCATTACATAATATTTCATTAGTTAATACTTCACCGTGTTCTACTTTATCATGCATATTTTTTTCAAATTCAGCAAACATAGTTTGACGATATAAAGTAGCTTTAAATAAATCCATCAAATTACTCAAAATATATTTTTTTTCTTCCTTATCATTACTTTTGTTTAGCAAATGTAAATTAAGTAACAATTCATTGACCGTTGAAGCTACTTCGGCTACAAATATTTTATAATGTGAGTATTGATAAGGATTATGCAAACAAGAATAATAAGTATGCATCGAATGACCTAACTCATGAGCTAAAGTAGAAACATCATTTAAAGTATTTTCATAATTAAGTAAAATATATGGTTTAGTATCATAAAAGCCGCTAGAATAAGCCCCACTTCTTTTACCAACGTTATTATAAACGTCAATCCAACGTTCATTAAATGCTTTCTTCAAATTATTAGTATAATCATCACCTAAAACACTTAATGCTTCTAAAACTAGTTTTTTACCTTCCTCAAAAGAGTATTCTTTACTATTATTAGACACTAAATCGACATATTGGTCATATAAATGAAATTCATCAACCTTTAAAAATTCCTTTTTTAAATTAAAATATTTATAAATAACATCTAAATTATTTGAAACTGTTTTAATTAGATTATTATATACTTTAATATCAACATTATCATCAAATAACGATGCTTCTAAACTAGAATCATAATTTTTCAACTTAGCTAAAGTTGTTAACATCTCAACATTTCCAGAAAAAGTTGAACTAATAGTATTTTTAAATTCACCATATTTATTTAACATTTGTTCAAACGCATTTTTCCTAACATTTCTATTTTTAGATTGCAAAAAATTGCGATAATTACTAGATGTTAATTCTACTTCTTGATTATTTTCATCTTTGATAAAACCAAATTTCATATCACTATCATTTAAAGCTTCATAAGTTTTACTTGGATTATCTAATGTTTTACCTAAAGAAGTAATTACCTTTTCAACTTCTTTAGATAAAATATGCTTTTTAAATCGATAAACATTTTCTAATAAAAACTTATATTCTTTTAATTTTGGTTCATCCTGATAATATTTTTCAATAACACTATATTCGACACTCATAAGTTCCGGATTCGAATACGAATCTAGTTTTTCATATTCATTAAGTAAATTTATAACTTTTCCTAATAATTTTTGATATTTAGAATTAGTAGTATCTTGATCATGTTTCAAATTAGTATAATAATATAATTTATATAATTTTCTTTCTAAATTACAAGATAAATCTAAATATTCTAATAAAACTTTAGCACTGCTTACTAATTTACCTTTATATAAAGATATTTGATTTATTTCATTACTAACCTTGTTAAAATCATCATTAAATGCTTTATCATTTTTATAAATATAACTTAAATTCCAAGTGTATTTTTTTTCGATTTTTTCTCTTTTTCGTTGTGATTTTCCCATATTTTCTCCCTTACACTAGAAAGTTCTAGTTGATTCTAGAACTTCCTTATTTTTCTTCAAATTCTGCGTCTTGAACATCAGATTTTTTATCATCAGTATCAGTTTCTTTATTTTCTTCACTAGCTTTCTTAGCTGCTTCTTCATAAACTTTTGTAGCAAAAGCCATAGCTGTTTCATTTAATTTTTCTTTTTTAGCTTTAATATCGTCTAAATCATTTTTATCTAAAGCTTCTTTTAAATCTTTAATTTCTGCCTCGGCTTTTTCTTTATCTTTGCTATCGATTTTATCACCTAAATCTTTAATTGATTTTTCGGTCATAAAGATTAATTGTTCAGCTTCATTTTTAAGATCTGCTTCTTCTTTTCTCTTTTCATCAGCTTCACGATTAGCTTCAGCTTCTTTAACCATTTTATCGATTTCGTCATCTGATAAATTAGTACTTGCTGTAATAGTAATAGCTTGTTCTTTGTTAGTACCTAAATCTTTTGCCTTAACATTAACAATACCATTAGCATCAATATCAAATGTAACTTCAATTTGTGGTACACCTCTTGGTGCGGCTGGAATTCCCGTCAATTGGAAACGACCTAAAGTCTTATTATCGCTAGCCATACTTCTTTCACCTTGTAAGATGTGAATATCAACAGCAGGTTGATTATCAGCAGCAGTTGAGAATATTTGTGATTTACTTGTAGGAATTGTAGTATTTCTTGGAATTAATACAGTGCATACACCACCTAATGTTTCAATACCAAGTGATAATGGAGTAACATCTAGTAATACTATATCATTAACATCACCCGTTAAAACGCCACCTTGAATAGCAGCCCCCATAGCCACTACTTCATCAGGGTTAACACCTTTAGATGGTTCTTTACCAATTTCATTTTTAATTAATTCTTGAACTTTTGGAATACGAGTTGAACCACCAACTAAAATAACCTTATCGATATCTGATTTAGATAATTTAGCATCTTTTAAAGCTTTTCTAACTGGCTCTAAAGTACTTTCAAATAAATCATGACATAATTCTTCAAATTTGGCTCTTGTCAAACTCATTTCTAAATGTAATGGTCCATCTTCACCTTGAGATAAGAATGGTAAACTAATTTGAGTAGTAGTTACTCCTGATAAATCCTTTTTAGCTTTTTCAGCAGCATCTTTAATTCTTTGCATAGCCATTTTATCTTTAGATAAATCAATTTTATTTTCTTTTTTAAATTGTTCTACTAAATAATCCATGATACGTTTATCGAAATCATCGCCACCTAATTCGTTATTACCACTAGTTGACTTAACTTCAAATACACCATCACCTAATTCAAGGATAGATACATCGAATGTACCACCACCTAAATCATAAACTAAAACTGTTTGATTTTCTTCTTGTTTATCTAGTCCATAAGCTAAAGCAGCAGCAGTAGGTTCGTTGATAATTCTTTCAACTTCAAGTCCCGCAATTTTACCAGCGTCTTTAGTTGCTTGTCTTTGGGCATCGTTGAAATAAGCAGGAACTGTAATAACCGCTTTAGTTACTTTTTCACCCAAATAAGCTTCAGCGGTTTTCTTTAAATCTCCTAGAATCATAGCAGAAATTTCTTGTGGTGTATATTTCTTACCATTTGCTTCAACTTTCTTATCTGTACCCATCAATCTTTTAATTGAATAAATAGTATCCTTATTAGTTATCATTTGTCTCTTAGCTGCTCCACCAACGATAATTTCACCGTTTTTAAAAGCAACTACGGAAGGAGTTGTTCTTTCTCCTTCTGGGTTAGCAATAACTTTAGCTTCCCCTCCTTCATAAATAGCAACACAACTATTAGTTGTACCTAAGTCAATACCTATAATTTTACTCATATATAATCATCCTTTCATTCACTAACTTTAACCATTGCTGGTCTTATAACTTTTCCTTTTAAAATATAACCTTTTTGTAATACATCAAGTACCATACCAGGTTCCACCCCTTCTCTTTTCTCAGTCATAATAGCTTCGTGGTAAACCGGATCAAAAGGTTTATTATTACCGTCAATTTCAACTACACCATAGTTTTTTAAAATATTGACAAAATTGCAGTAAATCATTTTAAATCCAGATAAGAATTTTGATACTTCATCATCTAAATTAGTATCATCCATACTTATTGCTCTTTCAAAATTATCTAAAATTGGTAATGTTTCTTTAATTAAATCTTCATTACAAAATTTAAGTAATCGAGATTGTTCTTCTTCCAATCTTTTACGATAATTAATGAATTCAGCTTTACTTCGTAACAATTCATCTTCTAACTCTTTTATTCTTTTTTCATGTGGTAGTTCATGATGTTCATGTTTATCATGACACTTGCATTCATCTTCATGACATTTGCAATCTTTATCGTGATGTTCATGGCATTTGCAATGATCATCATGATGTTTATGATGCTTATCCTTTAAATGATCATGATGCTTTTCTTCATGAATTTTACCATGTTCAACATCTTTTCCTTCACGTTTTACTTCTTTTTCCATTTAATTACCTTCCTTCTCGATATTCTCTTTTATATATTCTAACAAAGTAATAACACGATCATATTCCATTCGCTTAGGTCCGACTAAAGCAATTGTTCCTTCCTCTCCTTGCGAATTATATTTCATCTTGACAATTGTAACATCATCATCAAAGTCAGTTTCACTACCGATATAGATATTAATACCATTATCGTTTTCTTCAATTTTATCGACAATTTCTTTATCTTCAAACTTACTAATAATATCTCTTATCTTATCTGCATTATTAAACTCTGGTTGCATTAAAATATTTTTTCTACCTGTCATTGTCACATTTGCGTCTTTAGCAAATTCACTAAAAGCACTATAAAAAGCATTATATAAAACTTCATGTTGTTTTACATACATTGCGATAATCGGTTTTACTTCATATTCTAATACTTTTCCAACCTCATTTAATTGTGTACCAATAATCATTTTATTAATCAATTCAACCGTTTGTTTAATATCATTCGCTGAAACATTTTCTTCGATCGTTAAATTTCTATGTTCTACATGACCTTTATCAGTTATGACAATAGCAATTAAATTATGTTCATTAATTGGCACTACTTCGACTTTACTAACACAATTGTCTTTAGATGATTTACCCAACACAATAGCAGTTAAATTAGTCATTTCTGATACTATTTCCATACTCTTAGAAATATAATCATCTAACATAAGTGATGAATTGCGAAATATCGTCTGTAATTTTAACATATCATCGCCAGTTAATTCCTTAGGTTCCATAATATGATCAACGTAGTAACGATATCCTTTTTCACTCGGAACTCTTCCTGATGAAATATGAGTTTTTTCTAACAAACCATTTTCTTCAAGATAGCTCATTTCGTTTCTAATTGTTGCACTTGAACAATTTAAAACATCACAAATTGCCTTAGAACTTACTGGTCGAGCTGTTTTGACATAATCTTCAACAATTATTTTTAGTAGTTTTGTCTGTCTATTATTTAACATAATTCACCACCTTTTAGCAGTCTATTTTTCTAACTGCTATTTCATTATACTATTATATGTTAGCATTGTCAATATATGAGTGCTAAAATATTAAAATTTTATAAATTTTTGTAAATTCGTGAATTAAAAAAACAGTTTTTCGATTTTCTACTAAACTGTTTTTATTCTAGCTGAACATTACTAATATTTTTAGGTTTAACCTAGGGAATAAGAATTATTTCCTAATTCTTGTTTTATACAACCTTAATCATATAAATTAAGTTTAAAAGGAATCTGCACGAAGCCCGTTCGCGTTGGACACATCATTGTTGCTACTGTTGCCATTGTTGTTAGCGTTCCAAGCGTTAGAACTATGTATATTCTTATACCCAAGTCAGTTGTCTCACCTTGCCCTACAATCGGCAAGGTGTATATTACTCCGTTTGTACTTATTTTTTCATATCATCTTTTTATATTTCATATGGACTTGACCAAGTACCATTACCTCC
>CALVXM010000031.1 GCA_944371305.1 uncultured Bacilli bacterium
GTGAGACAGTTCGGTCTCTATCCGTCGTGGGCGTAGGAAAATTGAGGAGAGCTGTTCCTAGTACGAGAGGACCGGAACGGACATACCTCTGGTGTATCTGTTGTCATGCCAGTGGCAGTGCAGAGTAGCTATGTATGGAATGGATAACCGCTGAAAGCATCTAAGCGGGAAGCCAACTTCAAGATGAGTTTTCCCATATTTTAAATAGTAAGTTCCCTCAAAGACGATGAGGTTGATAGGTTAGAGGTGGAAGTGTGGTGACACATTGAGCTGACTAATACTAATAGAACGAGGATTTAATCATCTTATTTTTACTAAAGATGTGATAAAAACAATTACCATGTTTTCAGAGAATTATTTTCTCTATATTGTAAATTGGTGACGATAGCAAAGAGGATACACCTGTTCCCATCTCGAACACAGCAGTTAAGCTCTTTTACGGCGAAGATAGTGTAAGCGAAAATAGCAAGTTGCCAATTTTTTTTTTACTAGAAAAGTTCTTTTTAAAATAAAGAACTTTTTATTTATAAAGTAATATTAATACCAATTTTTAAACTTTTTAACTTTATCGATATTTTTTATCTTCATATTTTATATTAGAGGTGATAATATGGAAATAAAAGGTATTGATATATCTGAGTGGCAAGGTAAATTATCTTTAGATGATTTTAAGAAAATAAAAAACGCAGGTGTTGAATTTGTAATTATTAGGTGTGGATATACTACTTATGGAAAGGCAAAAACAAAATATATTGACGACTATTTTGAAAATAATTATGATTTGTGTAAAAAAACGGGATTAGATGTTGGAACATATTATTATTCATGCGCTACTACGATAGAAGAAGCTATTGAAGAGGCTAATTTTGTGCTAAAACTAATAAACGATAAGCAATTTGAATATCCGATTATAATAGATACTGAGGATAATCATGATATTAGTAACAATAAATATGCATCTACAAGTCAAGCTTCTATTGGTAAAACTAAATTAACGCCGATTATTAGTAAATTTTGTGATATTATCGAAAATAATGGATTTTATGCTGCAATATATGCTTCAACATCTTGGTTTAAAAATCGTTTGATTTTAGATGATTTAACTGTTTATGATAAATGGATAGCGCAGTGGAGCAATAGCGTTACTTTTCCTTATGGATATGGTATATGGCAATATTCAAGTACTGGTAAAGTTAGTGGAATAAGTGGGAATGTCGATTTAAATTATAGTTATAAAAATTATCCTAAAATAATGAAAAAAGTTGGTTTGAATGGCTTTGATAAAGAAGTTAACGAAGAACCTAAACAATATATTTTAACCATTAATTATTTATTTGAGAATAAAGTTCAGGCTGCACCTTCTTTAGTTAAATCAATTTTGGAAAATACTTCATATAGTTTCCTAAGTCCTGATATTGAAGGTTATACACCTAACCAAGAAAAAGTATCCGGTATTTTAGAAAATGATAAAATTGTCGATGTTATTTATACGAAAGATGAAGAGGAAGATACTAATTTATGCGTTAAAATAAAACAAATTTTTAATATAGTTATTAATTTCTTTAAAAAATTATTTAAAAAATAGAATGTTGTTATAACATTCTTTTTCGTGATATAATTAAAGTATATTTATTGTGGAATGTGATATTATGAAAAATTTAGAAGTAGAGATTATTGATTTAGATCATTTTGGAAGAGGTATAGCTAAAACTGATAAACCCATTTTTGTCGAGAATAGTTTAATTGGTGAAGTGGTTAAAATTAAAATTACGAAAGAAAAGAAAAAGTATTTGGAGGCTCAAGTTATTAAATTTATTAAAACTAGTCCATATCGTGTCAATAGTAAATGTCCATATTATGACAAGTGTGGTGGATGTGACTTACTACATATGGATTACCACGAACAGTTAAAATATAAAGAAAAAAAGGTACGAGAGATAATAAAAAAATTTAGTGGACTTGAATGTGTTAAAAAAATTGTTCCTAGTGTTCAATTTAATTATCGAAATAAAGTTACTTTACATGTCAATAAAAAAATTGGATATTATCAAAGAAAATCTTATGAAATAGTGGCTATTGGTAATTGCTTGATTGCCGATGTTAAAATAAATAATTTGATTGAAAAGTTTCAAAAATGTAATTTAGACGGTATTAATAAAATAGTTATTAGAGTTACTGACAAAGAAAGTATGTTAATATTTGATGGTGGTAGAATTGATATTAGTAAATTTAAAGATGTTGATACAATTATTGTTGATAATAAGATATTAACAGGTAGAGGATATATTAAGGAACAAATAGGAAAATTAAAATTTGTCATTTCACCAACTTCTTTTTTTCAGGTTAATAAAGTAGGCATGATTAATATTTATAATAAGGTTTTAGAGTATGTGGATAAAGATTCTAATGTCTTAGATTTATATTGTGGTACAGGGACAATAGGTATTTATGTTTGCAATAAGGTAAAAGAAGTTTTGGGAATTGAAATTAATGAAGAAGCTATTGCTGATGCATTAGTTAACAAAAAATTAAATAATTTATCTAATATTAATTTTAAAGCTGGCGATGTTGGGAAGATTTTAAGCGATAATAAATTTAAAGTTGATAATGTTATCGTTGATCCACCAAGATCTGGTTTAGATGAAAATGCTATTAAAAACATTATTCAAATCGAACCACAAAAAATTATTTATGTTTCTTGTGATCCCGTTACTTTAGCTCGTGATTTGAATATTTTAAAACAAAATTATAAAGTTGTTGAAATAACGCCTTTTGATATGTTTTGCAATACTTATCATGTTGAGTGCGTGGCGTTGCTAGAGAAATAACATAAACATTTAATAAAAATAATGTGAAAAATTGAGGATAATTTATGATTAAAATAAAGTTTATAAAAGTAGGAAACAAAGTGATTGCTTATGATGATAATATGATTGTCGGTGAGTGTCAATTTACTGAATTTTACGACACTTGGAATATAATTAATACTGTAGTTAAATTTGAATATCGCAATTTGGGTGTTGCTAAAAAAATGGTAGAATGTATTGTTAATCACGCTAAAAAAGATAATAAAAGTATCAAAGCTGATTGTTCTTACGCTAAAAAAATAATAAGTAAAATATAAGGATGTGAGTTTATGTTTTTTGCTAAACCAGGGGTATTTGCTGCTTGTGGATTATATAATTTAAATCATTTATTATCAGTTGTCGTTATATTTATTTTATTGATTATAGCTATAAAAAAGACTAAAATTGAAAAAAAAGAAGATAGTAGTAGAATAATCAAGATATCAACTATTATTGTATGGATATTAGAGATTATTAAAATTATATTTAATTTTATAATTGGAAATATTAGTAATGTTAATACATACGTGCCATTATATTTTTGTAGCTTATTATTGTATGCTGGAATATTTAGTAGTTTTTTTAAAGGAACTATTAAAAGGGTTGGTGATGTTTTTTTAGCTACTGGTGGATTAATAGCTGGTCTAGCATTTTTGATTTCTCCTGGCACTTCTTTAGGTATATATCCTCTCTTTCATTTCATTAGTTTTCAAAGTCTTTTTTATCATGCTGTGATGATATATTTGGGTATAATTATTATTAAATATGATTATATTAAAATTAATTATAACGATATTAAGTATTACGCAATATTAATTTTTATAATTTGTTTTTTAGCCGGTATTGTTAATACTTTGTTTAATGGTAATTTAATGTTTATTAAAAATGGATTTGGATTTTTTAGTCTGATTGAAAAATATTGTGGAAATTTATATCCACTGATAATGGTAATAGGACAAATGACGGTACCATTTTATTTGGGATTGTTTTTGAACAAAATAATTAAAAAGTCTGTTTAAAAAACAGGCTTATTTATTTGTTATTCGATAAAAGTTAATCGATGGACGATTAAATAATCTAAATTTATATTTTGAGGTTCCTAGGCCACTAGATATATATAAATCAGTGTTGTTTATTTTGTAGTATTCATCATAGTACTTTAAAGAACCTTTTGGAGTGTATATTTTTCCAATTATTGGTAATCTTATTTGACCACCATGGGAATGACCAGCTAAGATTAAATCATATTTACTTAAATCTAAATTATCGATAAAATCAGGTTCATGGATTAGAAGAATTGAATAAATTGGTCTAATGTCATCAGCTTTTAAATTGGCAATATAAGTATCAAATTTTTCAGTTTTAACGCCTATGTTACTATTATCTTGGTAGTTAGAACTAATACCAGAAATAATTATCGGCTTATTACTATCCATATAGATTAATTCGTAAGTATCATTTAAATTTTTAAAACCACTTTTATTGATAATATCATTAAATTCTTCTATAGGAATATCGTGATTACCACTTATAGCGAATTTACCAATTTTTGAGTTTATTCTAGATAATTCTCTAACGATTATCTCTTTATTGTATTCTAATCTTTCATCTAATAAATCACCTGTTAAAACTACAATATCAGGATTTGTTTCATTTATTTTATCTACAATATTGATTAATTCTGTCTCACTTACTGTTGAACCATAGTGAATATCAGATATATGAACTATTTTAAGACCGTGATATTCATCGATGATTTTATTATTTATAATTTTATATTCTTTTACTTTTAAACCTTTAGTTGCGATAAATCTTGAATATAATAGTCCTAGTGATATGATAATGATAATAACTACGATTATAATAATAAACTTTTTCATATTAAACTCCTAAAGAAAAAACAATAATACCATTTGAATTGTCATCATAATACCATTGTGGAAAAAGTGAAGTCCAATTGGAACAAATATATTTTTTGATTTCACTAAAGTATATGCGAATACGAATCCTGGTATAGAATATGGAATAATATAGATTAAATCAACTAAATTTTCAAAAGAATTAATGACATGTAATCCACCAAAAACTAAACCAGACATAATAATAAATAATATATCATTTTTAAATATTTTTCTAAATCCTAATCTAAAAATTGTTTCTTCTAAGAAAGGAGCGAAAATTACTGCTGATATAAACATATAAGCAGGAGCTACCATAAAATTATAGGTAACAATTTCCTGATTTGTCGCAACTGAGTTTGGAAATAAACTAAGAATTATAAAATTACTTATTAACATAAGTGAAAAAGCTAAAGCCCAATATTGCATATAGTTTTTAAAATAGTTTTTAAAATTGTCTTTAAATTTTTTGAAATGTTTTTGAAATGTTTTCTTAAAAATAACAAATAATATTATTAAATAAATGAATTCGGTTATTAAAAGATAAATTACCTTATTAGATATGGATAAAGAATTATAATCAATTCCTACTAATGTAAGCGGAACAATTTGAAAATAACTATAAATAAAGTATGATAACACAACTCCAATTCCAATTAACATCTCTTTTAAATTTTTATTTTTCATTTTCTCACCTTTATATATTATATCAAAAATTACCGATATTTTTAATAAATTTGTTCTAAAATGATAAATATATGGTATAATATCTATATCACATGAAGGAGTGGGACATAATCCCACTCTTTAATATAGTTGGAGGAATTATATGGAACAAAAAATAAAAGATATGATTGAAAAAGAAATCGAAAATGCTGGTTATATTTTAGATAATGTGTTATATTTAAAAGAAAATAATACTAACTTTTTAAGAATCATTATTGATAAAAATAGTGGTTATATTGATATTAATGATTGTGTTACAGTAAATGATTTATTAGACCCTATTTTAGATAAAATAGATTTTATCGAAGAAAGTTATATTGTGGATATTTGTTCAAAGGAGAAAGGAAGTGAATAATATGAATATAAAAGAATTTAAAAAAGCTTTGGATTTGTTAGTTAAAGAAAAAGGCATTAAAGAAGATATTATTTATGACGCTTTGGAATTAGCGCTTACTTCAGCTTATAAGAAAAATTATAAGTCTTTAACTAATGTAAGAGTAAAAATTGATAAGGAAATCGGCGATATTCATGTTTATTCATTTAAGACAGTTGTTTTAAATGAGGAGCAGGAAGCTAGAGAACCAATTATGATTGAAGTAGAAGATACTGAATCAGAAGAAGAAGGAGCTATGATTGAGGTAGAAAAACCTTATATATTTGATCCAAGAATTCATATTACATTAGAAGAAGCGAGAAAGTTAGTTCCTGATATTGAAGTTGGCGAAACAATTGAAGAGGAAGTAACTCCTAAGGATTTTGGTAGAGTTGCAGCTGCTACTGCTAAACAAGTTGTTATTCAAAAAATTAAAGAAGCTGAAAAAAATGTCATAATCGAAGAATTTGCCGATAAACAAGATGAATTAGTAACTGGAATAGTTGCTATGGAGGATGTAAGAAACTATTATATTGATTTAGGTAGGACGCAAGGAATTTTACCTAAAGCAGAAATAATTCCTGGTGAGATAATTAAAATGGGATCTAGTATCAAAGTGTATGTGACTAAAGTTGAAAGCACAAGTAAAGGACCTTTTATTTTGTTATCAAGAACGCATTATGGTTTTGTTAAACGTTTATTTGAATTAGAAATTCCTGAAATTAATGAGGGTATTATTTTGGTTTATAGTGTAGCAAGAGAGGCTGGGGTTAGAAGCAAAATTGCCGTTTATTCGGAAAATCCAAATGTGGATGCTGTAGGTTCATGTATTGGCGAAAAAGGAATGAGAATTGCTAATATTTTAAAGGAATTAGGACCTGAAAAAGTAGATATTGTATCTTATACGACGGATAAAGTTAAATTTATTGAAAATGCTTTAGCGCCAGCTAAAGATTTACATGTTTTCATAACTGATGAAAAGAAACAGGAAGCTTTAGTTGTCGTTGATGGTGATAATTTATCACTTGCAATTGGTAGAAAAGGTCTTAATGTTAAATTAGCATCTCGTTTAACTAAATTTAAATTAGATATAAAAACTACTCAACAAGCCAAAGAAATGGGCATTAATATTGTAGGATAGGGGGTATTATTTTGAAAGTAAAAAAAATACCAATGCGCACTTGCGTTATCACTAAAGAAAAATTGCCGAAACAAGAATTAATTAGAATTGTAAGAACACCAGAACAAACAGTTATAATTGATGAAAGCGGTAAAGCTAATGGTCGAGGTGCCTATTTAAAAAAAGATATTACGACGATAGAAAGAGCGCAAAAAAGTAAAGTTTTAAATCGAATTTTAGAAATAGAGGTTAAGGATGAGATTTATGAAGAACTAAAAAAAATAATATAGGAGGTGTTTATTATGATGAGCGTATTAGAATATGCTAATGATATAAACAAAACAGTTTCTGAAGTATTAAAAAAATGTGAAGAATTAGATATTTTAGTAACTAATGAAGACGATTTATTAAGTGAAGATGATATTGTTTTACTTGATAATGCTGAATTTGAAGAGATGGATGATATTGTCGATGAAATTATCGAAAATAAAAATATTAAAATTGATGATTCAGTTTCTAAACAAAAGTTAAAGAAAAAACAGGATATTAAACCATCTAGTAAAAAAGATTTTCAGCAAAAGAAAAAAGAGATGTATAAGAATAAATCTAAATTGATGACTAATATATCAAATGATAATGTAGTTTTATACAAAGATAATATGACTATTGGTCAATTAGCTGAAGCTTTAGGAGTTAATAGTAGTGAGTTAGTTAAAAAATTATTCTCTTTAGGGATAATGGCTACTATTAATAATTCAATTAGTTTTGAAAATGCTGAAATTTTAGTTTTAGAATATAACAAGGAATTAAAAAGAGCTGAAACAGCCGATGTAACTAATTTTGAAGAGTATGAAATTATCGATAATGAAGAAGATTTAGTTAAAAGACCTCCAGTTGTAACAATAATGGGCCATGTCGATCATGGAAAAACGACATTACTTGATGCAATTAGAAAAACAGATGTTGCTAGTGGTGAGGCTGGTGGAATTACTCAGGCTATTAGTGCTTATCAAGTAAAGGTTAATGATAATTATATAACTTTTATCGATACTCCAGGACATGCTGCTTTCACAGAAATGCGAGCTCGTGGCGCTAGTATAACAGATATTATCATCATTATCATTGCTGCTGATGATGGGATTATGCCTCAGACTGAAGAAGTAATTGATCATGCTAAGGCTGCTAAAGTTCCAAT
>CALVXM010000032.1 GCA_944371305.1 uncultured Bacilli bacterium
ATCATTTCAACCTTTCTTTTTAATTCATCACTTATCTTTAATTCTTTAGTTTCTATTGTTAACATATATAATCACTCTCACTTTCTTAAATAACAAAAAAACTAACATTTCTGTGAAGTTGTAAGATAAATGTAGACATAAAAAAACTGTCTACATTTTTTGTTATAATAAAATTGGAGGTAAATATGACTAGAATTAGAAAAGGACCAAATAGATATTGGTCAAAGGAAGACAAATTAAAAATAATAAATGAAGTTTTAGAAGGAAAATCATCATATGAAATTGCTAAAAAATATGATGTATCAAGTGGAATGATAAGAAGTTGGGTAATTAAATATGAAGAATTTGGAGAAAATGCATTAATTAATAAAAAGAAACCTGGAAATCCTATGTCTAAATACTTTATTACTAAACATTTTAAATCTAGAGAAGAAGAATTAGAATATGAAAACATGAGATTAAGAATTGAGAATGAACGATTAAAAAAAGGATACCTTGTGAAAGGAGATGGTTCGATTGTAGTATTCAAGAAATAAAACAAAAAGAATTTGAAATAGTACTATTATTAAGTAAAGAATATTCTATAAAATCGTTATGTGAAATCATGAATATATCAAGAAGTGGTTATTATAAATGGTTAAAGAATAGAAACATATTAAATAATTACGAAATTAATCGTAGAGATTTAGGAAAATTAATTAAAGATATTCATAAAAGAAAACCAAGTTATGGATATCATAGAATCAATGCTTTAATAAGACGAGAAACAGGTTGGAGAGTATCTGATAATTTGGTTCATAAGGTTTGTAAAATATTAAATATTAAATCAAAAGCAAAGCATTATAAGTACAAGAGACCAGGAGAAGAATCTATTAAATTTAATAACTTAATTAATGGTAATTGGAATACTGAAAGACCATTTGAAAAAGTAGTTTCAGATACAACAAGAATATGGTTTAAAAGAAAACCTTATGATTGGACTTTTTACTTAGATGTATTTAATAACGAAATAGTTGGGTATGATGTAAGAGAATCAATGTTTGGCAATGGAAATAATAATCATATACAAGCTTTAAATAATATGTTAAATATAAAAATAAAAAGAGGATATAAAGATCTTGACACAATTTTTCACACAGATCAAGGTGCAGTATATTCCTCAATGTCATTTAACAATATAATCAAATCTTATAATATAACTCGTTCAATGTCGAGAGCCGGAACACCAACAGATAATCCAGTAATTGAATCTAAAAATGGTTGGCTCAAAAAAGAAATGTATATTGATTTTGACATAAATAATTATAACACAGTTCAAGAATTTATTGATGATATAGTTTATGATAATAATTATTTAAGACCAAGTTATGCTTTAAACTATAAAACCCCAATTGAATACAGAATTCAATTAGGGTTTAAATAAAAGTTTTAATGTGTCCACTTTTTATTGACAACTTCACATTTCTGTTAGTAATTTATTACTCTCGAATTATTAAAAGTTCGAGTTTCCTATCAATCTGGTGCCATAGTGGTACACGTTTGGAAATTTTTATTAAGGTTAATTTCTATAATCATTATACTATAAATTTAGGAAAATATATCAAAAAAATGATTAAAATTACCAAAAGTATGGTAAAATTAATAATAGAGAGGTAGAGTGATAAACATGAGTCAAGAACAAAATAACTTGAATCCAAATAATTTTAATACACAAGGTGATAATGGAACACCTAATAATCAACCATTAAATAATCAAAGTATAGGAGTTAATGAACAGCCAATAAATCAAACGAATATACAACAACCTACACCACAATCTGCACATAATACATTTGAAAGTGGAAATACTAATAATCAAAGTTTCAATAGTAAATCACCAAAGAAAATGAATTTAGGTTTAATTATAGGTATAGTAGCTGCAGTTATTGCTGCTGTTATAGGAGGAGTTTTATTAATTGGTAATATGAACGGCAATATTAATAACGATCCTTCAAATGGAAATTCGAATAACGGAAATAGTAATGTAGATTTAACGATTGATGAAAGTGTTCCTAAATCACTAACTTGTAATTTAGTTGGTAACGCAATTTACGGGGAAAAAGCAAGTTATTCTTATGAATATATCTTACCAAATTGGAATAGATACACTTTTTTGAAAGAATATGAACCAGAATATACGAACGAACCTGGAAAAATATATGTAGTAGATTATGATAAAGTTTGTAAAGAGAATAGAAAAACTGATAACTCAGATGTTGAAACAAATGACTTTGGTCTCTATATACATTATAGTGTTGAAAAATATTCTTCAGCTGCATGGAAAAATATTAAAGAACGCGCTACTGGTCACCTAGGTTATACTCAAGCAGGAAGTCCGACATTATATGGTAACGACAATGGATATTGGTATGCTTATATGGACAAAGGTTATAATTTAAAAACCAATGATTACGACCTTGATGAACTTAATGTACACATATGGAAAGAAGTAGCTAAATTTGAAAACGCTCATAAAACTCCTATGGGTAACAATGTTGTTGGTGATGAATATCATGCATTAGAGATTACTATTAGAGCTTGGTATGAAAATGAAACAGGTAAAATTAGATTAAATTATCTATTAAATGACTTAAAAGAGATGTTAGAGGAAAAATACGATTTAGATTTGTCTAAATTAACTGTTGATATGATAAAAAAATAAAAACATAATTTTACTTGGCTTTATACCTTGCTAAAATTATACTTAATAGGGTTTAAAAGTGAAAATCTCTTTTTCACACCGTTATTGGCTCTGCCAATAGCGTAGTGTGTTACTCTATTGGAATCAATAAAATTTATATACATATAATGTAAATTATAACATACAATAATAATGTCAGATATTTGACAAAATCATAGTTTTATGATATATTTTAATTACTCATCTGACTAGTATCAGAAGGAGCATCAGAAAAAGGATTGATTTTAGATCAATCCTTTTTCCGTTTTATGAACTATATTTTGTATATTCTTTTAATAAATCTTCTCGTCTATCTTTTCTATCAACTACATAGGCAGTAACTAATTGATAATAATTATTTCTTTTTTCTAAGATAACGATATAATCATATTTTTCAAAAAATATTTTTGTTCGGAGGATTGAATTTTTTCCTAAATATGGTGCAGTCCATATTTTTATTTTAGGGCAATCTTCTGTACAATGTTTACATTTTTCAAATTCCGTTATCATCTTAGAAATAAATGGAATATATTTTACTCTTTCTTCTTTATATAATCTAATTTTACTTCTTTTATCTTGTTCGGATATAACGTGAAAGAAACCTTGAACTTTATTATCTTCAATAGGAATTTCTCTAATCTTAACAGGTATACCATTAAATTTAATTTCTTGTTTTATTAAATCATCTTTAAAAACTAAATATGCTCTATTGTGATAATCCTTTAGTATTTCATCCTTTTTTCTATATAAAGTTTTAAAATCTATTTCACAGCTCATTATTTTTGACTTCTCCAATGAAATATATTAAATTTTTTATTGCTACTTGAAGAATTTAGCATAAATGAGATATTAAATTTCTTTTCAATATAATTTACTAATTCAAGTTTAGAGTTACTACTTTTTAATTCTCGAATATCATAACCGATAGCTCCAATTACCAAATCTGCCAATTGTATTAACTGCACTTCGTTAGACCTAATGGCCTGAACCTTTTTAACATTATATATATTGTATTTGCTTAATATTTCTGCTAATTTTCTATTCTTCATTGCAGAGCGTGAATCTTTAATGTCAAGATAAATGTTATAATCAATTATACTTTCAGAAACAATATAATTAAGTAAATAGTAATACATTTTATAATACCAATCATCATAAGTCTGATGAAATAATTCATGATCCAAGGATTTTTTATCATGAGCAATCCATCCTCTAAATGATAAATTTTCATTATACAATAAATCTATCAATTCTTTGTACATATCAATTTTATTATCAGAAACTTTAGTCCACTTTATTTCTGTATTAGGATTAAGTCCATATTTTATTTTAATTTTCTTAATTTTATTAGAAATATAATTAACATCTTTTTTTAAACAATAAACACATCCTAAAACCATAAATTCAACATTATCATGTTCAAGATGACAGCTTTCATCAGCATAAACATTAATCTCTACATTATTTTTCATTTATTTCCTCCTTTGTAAAACTAGATAATGTCATTATTATATCATATTTTCTACAATTCTAAATCATCTTTAGAGTAATATTTATCAATATCTGCATAATCAAACAACTCATCTTCTTTATCAGTGTCTTTTGCTATATCGTAAACATCATCTTTATTAAAATCCTCATTGTCATAATAGTCCTTTATTTCGCTTGTTGTGGCTTCTTTTACTTTATCATTACCAATTTGTAGCAACTCTCTAAAAAAGTGTTTTAATACCTTTAAAATGGTTCTTATGTAAGAAACAAGATTATTGTTTTCTTGCTCTAACTTCTTATTTTTAATTCTTAAGTATTTAATTTCCTTTTGGATATTCTCATTTTCTTTTTCAAGATATTTATATGATTTAGCATATTCATCAACTTCATTATAAACTTTTTGTATTTTAGGTTGTATTTCCATAACTTTTTTAGTTTGTTCTATTACTTTGTTCATAGAATCAAAAGTATCTTTTTTGATTTTTACATATTCCTTATCAAAAATAGTTTCTTTATTGGAACTCATTTTAATTTCTAATTCTTCCATAGATGTATTTAACTTTTCATTTTTCGAAGTAAGTTCTATATTTAATTTTCTAGTTATCTTTTTATATTGTTTAATATCTATATGTTCATTATCAGAGTTTTTAATGCCACGGTCTAAATCATAACCATTATTTATCATTCGTTCATGGTATTTATCTTGTAAAGTAGATAGATAATTTTTATCTTTCATATAGTGCTTTTTAGATATAGTCCATTTTTCCTTATTACTTCTTTTATCAAACTTCTTAATCAAAGGAACTACTACACAATGTAAGTGTGGTGTTTTTTCATCCATGTGAATTGTGGCATTTAATACTTGCCAGCTTTCATAACCAATATCTTCATAAACAAAATCCATACAACAATTTGCCCATTTAACTATTTCATCTTTTGTCATATCTTTAAAGAACCCTTTATCACTTGTAAAAAGTAATTCATCAGCAACAACACTATTAGAATCATCTAACATCTGATGAAAATTTTTCTTTCTATTTTCTCGCTCGGTCTTTTGTTTTTCATCATGTTGTTTTTTATAGTCTTTTACTAAATTCATATAGGAGGTGTAATAGTCTTTATGAGTAATAGGAACTAAATTTATATTATTATGAGATTTACTTTTATCAATATCAGGATTAGATTTATATGCTTCTTTTGTTCTAGTATTATGAGCCCCAATTTGTCCCAGGTCTTTTAATTTATTAATAGGTTGTACTCTAAATATTGCATAACTCATTCTTACACCTCAATCTTATCTGCATAAATATAAGTTATAGGTGGCACTGGAACTTCTATTACACCAAAACTATCTACTTTGTTAATTCCTTTTTTATTGATTAAAGGTATTAATTTTAATGGCTCATTAAATGGATTTTCTCGTGTATATTTCAAACAAAATTGATGGTCATTATATTTTTCTTTCTTAATTTCTTGATAATCAATTGGATAATTAACTTGTAATCTTTTAATATGACTTTCTACTTCTTTTCTAGTCATTGGAGCACAAACTTCAACTTGCATAACCTCACCATTCACATTTATATCTTGAAAACGATTAATTGCACCTTTATTAAATAAATTAGCATATTCTTCTATAAATGTTTTTCTAAAATTAATTTGCTTAATTTCTAATTCATTATTATCTTTCTTAATAACTTCAATAGATTCAATATAACTCATAATTAAATCTTGCTTTTCACTTATAGATAATTCATTCCATTTAATCTCAAAACTACTTTGATAAAGAGGATTAATTAAACATTTAATACTTTCTAAATCTCGTTTTAACATTATATCTTCAAAAGTAAAATTGTATTGGTCTAGTTCTTGTTCTTCTTTTTGTTTTAACTCAATATCTTTAATTCTCGTTTCTAAATATTCTTTATCTTGTTTATATTCTTCCATATCAATTATTTTATTTAAGTAAGCATCTTTTAATCTAGTTATTTTATCTTTTAAAGTATTAATTTCTTTGGTTAATAATTCATTCGTATTTTCTACTTTATGTTTAAGTAGTGGAGCAAAGAATTGTCTAACAGTTATATCGTATTCAATAATAGTCGTGATTTGTTCTATTAATAACTCGATTAATTTATCTTCTCTAATATAAGTTTTACATTCATTACATTGATAATAAATATATTTCTTTTTACTTCCACCGGGTGCTTTACAAGCCATAACTCTTTTACAATGTGGACATATAATTTTTTGAAAGAAAATATAATCATTTCTTCTAGTATAATTACGAGTATTTTTTCTTGATTGTTCTTGGCAATCTTCCCATAATTTTTTGCTTATTATTGGCTCAACTACATTTTCATATAAAACTGGAGTTCCATTTCTACCACCACTTATAAAATCTCCTTTATAAAGTGGATTAGCAAGTATCTTTTGTATTGTTGTATCATACCATTTTTTATTCAACACTTTTTCTTCATTAAAGATATTAGCAATCTTTTGATAACTATTTCCTTTTAAATATAAATCAAAGATTCTTTCTACTATTTCACTTTCTGCAGGATTAATAATTAATTTCTTATTATCTCTCATAAAACCTAGTGTTTTTCTAACTGGAATGTGTCCATCTTTTATTGCTCCAACCATTCCAAACTTTGTTCTTTCAGATACTCTTTCTATTTCTAGTTGTGATAATACTGTTAACATTCTTACAAAAAATCTCCCATTAGCAGTAGAAGTATTTATATCATCCATTGCACATTCTAAACTACATTCGTATTTTTCAAGTTCAGTAATTAATGTTTCTAAATCTCTAACACTTCTTGTTAATCTATCTAGTTTGTAAGCAACTATAACATTAACATTTCTTTTTTTTACTTCCTCTAACATCTTTTGAAACTGTGGTCTATGTTCCATATCTTTAGCACTTATTCCTGCATCCTCATATACTCCATAAATATTATAATCTCTAAACTTACATAAATTTTTTAATTTTTCTAATTGTTCACCTAAAGAATAACCCTCTCTGGCTTGGTCTTCTGTACTAACTCTACAATATATTGCTACATTCTTTTTCAATATTCATTCCTCCTTTTTAACCTAAAAAGAGGAACCAAAAGCACTAGATAAAACTAATACCTTTGATTCCTCTTGAATAGTTATTATATTTATTTAATTTTAAGTGTTTAATCATAGAAGTACCTCTCTTTCTAATAAACGAGATACTGCATTCATTTATTGGTTTTATATAATAGTATTATTTATTCTAAAAGTCAATAGGTTTAGTCTTTTTTTGCTTTAATATGGGTTTCTAAATCATTAAAAGATATAAATTTTTCTAGAGTATTAATATAAACACTCTCACATTCATTAAAGAAAAGATATGTTATCTCATTTATTTCTAACTTATGTGGCTCAATATAAGCAATATTAGTTTTAGGAATATGAATGATATTACCTTTAATAATTTTTGATTTGATATTGAGAAATTTAAGTACATTCTTAATTCGTTTTTCTAAAACCCCATCAATATCTAGTCTTTCCTTTATTATTTGCATAACTAATCAACTCCTTTCAAGCATATAAAAAAGGTTAACCGAAATTAACCTTTCATATATTACAAGTCGATTAGTTCGACTAATTTCCCTATGGTGC
>CALVXM010000033.1 GCA_944371305.1 uncultured Bacilli bacterium
TAGTATAAGTATAAATACTGACATAATTATAACATAAGTTGACATAATGTGCAATACTTTTTTACAATTTTTAGGAGATGATTTTTATGTATGATATAAATAACATTGAATTTGGTAAAAGACTAAAAGAATTAAGAAAAGAAAAAGGAATGACTCTTGAAGAAGTTGCAAAAGCAATTTATAAATCAAAGCCTACCATTTATAAGTATGAAGAAGGACTATTGGAACCTAACTTAGAAGTTTTATTACAACTTGCAAATTTATTTGATGTAAATCTTGATGGATTGTTTGAAAAGGAAAAAGAACATAAAACTCAAAGAGACGTAAACCCTTTTAATACTAATAAACTTTATATGTATTATAAAGGAAAATCTGCCGTTTTAATTTCTATAGTTACTATTGAAAATTTATCTTATCAAAAGTCAATTCTATATAATTGTGTTCAAAGTGATTCTATATATTCAAAAATGTATAGAAAATATACTGGCTCACTTCAATATGAAAAAGGCATAGCATATTTTATTTTTGAAAGTGATTTGAAAGACGAGTTCGAAAAAGTAATGCTACAAGTAAAAGTGCCTAATAGTGATGATGAAAAATATTATGGTTGGCTTGGTGCAGATAGTACTGCTGGAAAGATTATATTACTTAGAGAATATATTGATAATCCAAAGAAATTAGAGGAGATAGCAAAAGATTTACAGATAACAAATGATGAATGGGAAAATATTCGTAAAAATGAGTATTGGGATATAGACATCTCTAACGAAAAAGATTTAAGAAAAAAATATAAATCAGAAGAATAAATGAGGTGATATATATGAGTAAAGGACCTATAATAAATAATGTAACTAAGAACTTTACAACAAGAGATAGTTTAGGAATTGAAGGCGTTGCCACCTCGATAGCATCTGAGATATGTCCAATAGTTAATACAGTTACGCCAAGACCATTTTATTGGGCTTTTATAACATGGTGCTATTATGATTTTTATAGAAATTGTAATCCAAAAGATAGAACAAACGAGAATGTTAAAGATTATATTAAAAGACAAAACTATTTTTTGGCATTAGGCTCATTATTGGCTGGTAATCAAGAAGTTGGTGGATTTACTGGAACACAGAATATTCTCGAAAATACAGATATGGAAAAGATTTTTTTTGAGTATAATGAAAAATATTTAAAAAACAAATTGAGCAATATGGGTTATTATCTATCAGGTATAACTACTATGAATTTTTTAGTTGAAAAAGATAAAGAAACAAATGAACAATATAAATATCCTAAGTTAACTCCTGAAGGAAAAAAACTAGCAATAAGTTTTGATAATATTATTAGTAAATCAAAATATTATCAAAACAGGGTAACTGGATTAGAATTTAGTAGAGAAGATTTAATTGATTTAGGTAATATTGTAAGAATAAATTTAGATGGATTTGATGAAACAAAAAGTATATTGTCAAATCATCTATTTAATATGAAAAGTACAAGTCAATTAAGAGAAGATTATAATTATTTAAAATTTTTATATGAAAAATATAATATTAAGAATTTAGACTTATCAAAATGCAGAGAATTGTTTTATGATTATTTTTCTATTAGAGGCAATAATTATAAATATCCTGTTGAACTAAAGGAAATTATTAATAGTTGGGAAATAGTAATAGCAAGACAATATTTTACCGTTGGACTAGAAATGATTTGGAAATTTATGTTGGAGAATTTAGAAACTTCAAAAGAAGAAATCAAATGGTTTAATGATTGCTTTAATAATTCTAAATTTAAATTCGATTTGAATGGAAACGTATCTTCGATTATTGATGAATGTAAGTATACTTTTAGTGACAGAGAAGAATTAATATATATGGCTAGTAAAAATGGCGACCATTCTAGCAATATCGAAAATGGAATTAGAATTATAATTTCTATTTTTAATAGGATTGTAAATAGAGATGATTTAACTTATAGAGTTAAAAACTTTTATGATTATGGAATAGAAAGAGGTTCCATTTCTTTAAATGAATTTATTAGGAAAGTTCAAGAATACAATGATAAAAGTATTAAAGATTTTATAGTATACATTATGCATAATTATTTATTAATACAACACTTAAATACTGCATTTGAAAAAATGATGGATGGAAGAAATGGTTATTATCTTGAAAAAATAGATGAAAAGTACATTGTGAGGGAACAATTTGATATAGCTTTTCAAGGAATTAGAATGGTTCAATTACTAAGTGTTATGCGTGATTTAAGAGAATTGGAGGGATAATTGATGAAAGAATATAAAAATATTTTAGATACAATCTCTTCAACAAAGGATTTTGATATAGCATTGATGACAACATTTAATTTTGAAATTGATTTTTTTGAAAGAAAAATTTTAAATGAGTTATTTGCAAATAATACGAGAAAAATAGAAGTATTTGTTGATTCGAAAGAATTAGTAAAAGCATTAAAATTAAATAGAAGTGAAAGTATATTTAGAAAATATATAGTTGTTCCAGTAGAAATCCAATCATCTTTTCACCCTAAAGTTATATTGATGCTAGGAAAAGAAAAAGCGAGATTAATAGTTTCTAGTGCTAATATAAAAACATTTGGATATTTACAAAACAATGAGATTTTTAATGTGTTTGATTATGATAAAGAGAATACAAGTAATTTAGGTTTAATAATTAGTGCATATAGATTTTTTATAGAATTAAACGCAATAGCAACATTTGAGGATAAAGAATTATTCGAAGAAACAGATGAATATTTATATTTAAAAAGAGAAGTAAAGAACAACGATTTATATTTTATTGAAAATATAAATGAATCAGTAATAAGTCAAGTAGTTAGTTTAATAAATGATACGGTAACGGAAATTAATATAGCAGTTCCTTATTATGATAAAGAGTTGATTGCATTAAGAAACATAAAAAAACAATTTCCATTCTCAAAAATTAATTTGTATATTCAAAATAAGCTAAGTACATTTCCTAAAGAGATAAATGAAAATCAACAATTAATAGATAAAAGCAATATCAACATCTTTAATAAGTTAATGTCCAATACTTTAAATAAATTTTATCATGGTAAAGTTATAGAATTTAAAACAAAGTCTAATTCATACATACTATATGGAAGTTCTAATTGTACACAAAGTGCTTTGATAAAATCATATAAAGATGCAGGAAACATCGAATGCAATATTCTTGAAAAAGGTAGTATAGATGAATTTAATTACTTCTTTGATAGTTTTAAAATTGAGAAGGATGTAGAATTAGAATCAAATGAAATGACATTTGATTCAGAAGAAAAAACAAATTTTAGTTTTAAATACGGAGAGTTTGATAATAGCTTAAAATTGATTATTAGTTACTCTGTAATGCCAAAAGATTTGAAAATTATGATTGAAAATAACCAAGTAGATTATATCATTGAAAACAATACAATAAAAATAAATATGGACTTAGAAAAAATTAACAACATATTTGATATTACATTAAATTATGATAATAAAGAAGAAAAGATAATTGGTTGGTACATTGATTATAATATTTTAAGAGAATATAGAAAGATTAAGGAAGATTACAAATTAAACAATATTAAGTTAAATTATGATAATACAAATCAATATAGAGAAGCAGTTGAATTAATACAAAGAGTTATACCATTAACTAAAGAGGAATATACAGAGCAAGAAAAAATTAATAAATTATTTAGAATGACTATAAAGGATAATGAAAATGATGAACTAGATGAAGATGAAATTGATGATAACTTTATTCTTTCTGAAGATATTCCGGATGAATATATAGAAAGAAATAGAGATTTGACTATTGCTTTAGCTAAGACAAAAATGTTTTCAGATAGGTTTTTTGGAAGTTTTAAAATCGGATATTCAAAAGAAAAAGAATTTGAAAAAGAAAAAGATAGCATGAAAAATGTAAAAGATGTTGTAAAACATAGAGGACCTACTCCAATTGAAAAAAGATTTGCAAGATTCGTTAAAAATAATATAAAGAATATATTAGATCCTGAATATATTAAATATATTGAATATAATCATTATAAAGATGTAATAGGATTGATGCTAGATATAATCAATCAATACAAATATAAAGAAAATGTAGATGATATGTTTGATAGTGACTATGTTGTTGATGTAACTAACAAAATGATATTATCCTTATTATCAAAAGATAATTTACAAAGTGAAACAGACAATGAAAGCATAATAATATTTACATTATATGCAATTACTGAGAATTATCACTTAAAAACGAAAAGTGATAATTTATATCGAGTAGATTCATTAAATAGTGAATTATTAAAAATATTAAATAGTAAATATAATATAAGGGAAAACTTTGAACAATATCTAGCAGAAGCAGTATATATTTTTAATGAAAAAATATATAATATAAATATACACTACAAAGAAATTGAAGATTATATAAATAAATCATTTGGCTATAAGACCGAAAAGCAATTAACAGATTATATAAAAAATAGATTCGGTAAAGATACAAATTTATTGGTTATGAAAAATGAAATAGTTATTGAATTTGATACAAATAAAATTAATAATTATTGGAAAATAGATAAACAAATAGTAGATGAAGTTAATAGATATTCAGTCCAATATGGTAAAGAATATAAAAAACTAACAATTAAGATTATGAACTCTGCTGAATACGATGAAAAAGTAGATTATGCTAAAAATGTTATACATGATATTGATTTAAAAACTGGAAGAATCAACACAACTATAATGAGAAAATCAGGGAAAATTGAAAATTTTAGTTAAAATTAGTTAAGGGATAGATATAATCTACCCCTTTATTAATTGCTGTGGATACCACTCTTTCTGTGTAGTAGTGTAAGATTATGTTTGCGTATCCTTTAGGATAATATTTCATTGAAAACTCTAAGGTTTGCTCAGCTCTAAATTAGTACTTTCTACATAAACGAAATCCACTATAAATTAAGGATATATATCCACTTGGTATCTACAATATAAATTATATCATTACTATAAATTAAATTAGAACGGAAAATTAAAGTTCCGTTCTTTTTTTGTGCCTTTTTATAGATGCACATAGATGCACGAAACATGCACATAAATAATTCTTATTACGCATTTAAAATCAAAATGTAAGTAAA
>CALVXM010000034.1 GCA_944371305.1 uncultured Bacilli bacterium
TCCACCTCTTTTAAAAAGTTTCTACATTTATCGACGTATTCCCCATATAAAGTTTCAAACCTTTTTATATCCTGTAATTGTAATTCCTTTAATTTTTCTTTATTAAAAGATAGTATCATTTTAGATATTCCATTATCATATTCAAAAATCTCATCATCATTCCAATTGCAAGATAAACTATAAAAATGAATATAATCATTAGAATTAGTATATTTTTCATATTGAAAATCATAATATGTGTCTATTCCATAAATAACTTTATACTCTTTGTCTGCTTCTTTAATTAAATAATAAATATCCTCTATTTTAAAACTTTTTATTTCATAAGTAGGAAATTTATAATAATAGTAATAAATTTCTTTATTCATTTATTCCACCTCTTTCTTAACAAGATTTAATTGTATTAAATCAAAAAGTACACATATACTATCTCCAGTAAAATCTACAGGGATAAATATTCTTTTAGAATTAACACCAACATATAAAGAGTCTTTTCCATACCTTAATGGAGTAGTTTTTTTAAAGCCTAATCGTTCTAAAGTATCAAAATCTCCTATGTATATTAATTTCATTTACTTCACCTCTTTCAAAATATTAAAAGCTTTGTCAACTAAATCTTCATTATCACGATTCTGTTTTTCATCAGGAGTTGAATAATGTCTATAATTACCTAATAGTTTTACTGCTTTATCAATTACTTCTTTTTGTTTTTGAACTTCATTTAATAGGCACTCTATATCTTTGCAATGCTCTATACAGAATTTATCAAAATCGCTCATATCACATTTGCCACTTTTATATTCACTATATATAGTATCTTCTTCTAAGTACTGTTTTAATCTTTCTTTATAGTCCATTACAAACCTCCAAATCTCTAGCTTCCGTTAAAGGAATACTACTACAATAATCAGACTCTATTTCTTCTTTTATAACTTCAACCAAACCAGTGCTTATAAATATATAAACAAACACAACCATAACTACTGCTGATAAAGTACATAATACACTAAGTAATGCAACTTTCCAACTTTCCATTTTTTCTTTATTTTCCATTTTTATCACCTTTCTTATTCTTTTCTTTTAATCTTTTCACTTCTTTATTTTTATAATCAAGTAATTCTTCTTTTTGTTTTGTATTTATTCTTTGCAATGAAATAATATCATCTTGTAATAAAATAATTTTTGCTTTTAAATTATTATTTTCATATTTTAAACTTTCATTTTCATTTAATATTGTATTCCATTTTTTTCTAGCATTACCTATTTTTATCATAATATCACTCCTATCAATACTATCATACCAATTATCCATAATATGTTTATAACAACCAATACCCAATATAATTTCATCATTCCTTTATCCATTTTAATACCACCTCTTCCCTTTCCATAATTTTAATTTATTATACATATCATGTCTAAATTTTGCTTGTTTATCTAGTACTTTACCGCAACCAGTACAAGTACCATATGTTTTAACATTCCATGGTTTATTATTATAACCACATTCACATTTAATAAAATCCATTTGTTTTTCTTCTTTTTGCAAAATAATCCCTCATTTCTAATTCTTTTTTTAATTTTCTATTTCTTTCTTCTAGTTCACATACATAATCTAATAATAATGTATAATATTTTTTTAAAAGTACAATATTATTAGTTAAGTGCGGGTTAATCTTAATATCTTTTATTCTGCTATCATCTTGTATTGGTAATTCTAATATGTCATAATAAGGTTCTTCTTCCGTTACCTTTGAAAAATCAAAGTTAGCAATAGCATCCATTAAATCTTTCATACTGTATCCTCTGTCTAAACTCATTAATATACATCCTATTCTGATATTAGTTTATTATCAATATATTCTTGATATTCATCTGGTTCTTCAAATCCTGGTGTAAAATATTTTTCATCATCAAGTTCTTCTTGATAACACTCATCGCAATAATGTAACATACCACCTCCAGGATTTGTTACCATGAATAAGTCGTCAGAGAAAACCAACTTACCACAACTTTCACATCTTCTCATAGATTCTAATACATCTTCAATTGTAACTGAATCTCCAAATCTTTCTTTCTCCTCGAAGTATAAGTCTAACACTTCTTTCCATTCGTTTTTTTCAATTTCATTAATTTTCATTTCCATCATTCCTTTCTTCATGATAATAATATATCATATTATAACATAATTGTCAATATATTTTTAGAAAAAAGTGATTTTTTTTTTAAGAATCACTATCCTCTATGAAATCTTGCAAAATTACTCTTTGTAATTGTATCCAAACTATCTTGCTTAACACAGTACTAGCTTTATTAAAAGAGTAATAAAGTTGTTCTAGTGTTTGAGAATTATTTATATCCCATAGACACACATTTAACATATTTTGATAAGCATTAAGTTCTTTATCACTCATTTTCATCACCATCAATCCAACACTCAACGATAGTATGTTTATTAACGAAATAACTAGTCCCATCGCTAATTATTTCTAAAAACATACTTTGATTATTAATATCATTTTTTAATGCTTGTTCTAAATTAGCTTTAGAAACATCTTTAGGTAAATCAAACATCAAGTCTGCTTTAATAGTTGAAATATATAGTTTCACGTGAAACATCTCCTTTATCACCCATAATAGTTTTCTTCCTCTTCTCTATTACCAATCTTTTTATCTAAAAATGGTTTTATTTCTTGTTCAAAACATTCTGGACAAATATCATAAACATAAGAGGATTCATCATAACCACCATCATAATCATTATTATATTCATAAATATATTTTATAGTAACTTTTTTACCACAATCATATTTACTTTCTATTTCTTTACCACAAATATTACAAAAATAATGTCGTTTTTCTCGTTCTATTTCTTCTTTTAATTTTTCTATTTTTAACATAATATCATCTCCTTAATCTAAATCTTCCCATTTATTACATTTCTCAATTCTATCTTTAGCAATATTAAAATATTTTTCATCTATTTCCATACCTATAAAATTTCTATTTAATTCTTTACAAGCTATACCTGTACTACCTATACCCATGAACGGGTCTAATACTGTTTCTAATTCATTACTAGAATTTTCTACAAGTACTTTCATTAGTTCTACTGGTTTTTCTGTATCATGTAAATTTTTACCATTTTCATCTTTTAATTTCTTTATAGGTATTGATAAAATATCTGGAGTACCACAATTGTTTATTGGTCTATCTCCACCTTTTCTAAAAAGAATTATATATTCAAAACATCCCATATAATATCTTCCACATATTTTATTTCCTTTTTCCCAAATCAAACATTTAACAAACTTGAATCCACATTCAATACCAGTATTTATAATTTTTATCAGATTAACATTGTTACACATAATATAACATATTGTTTTTTCTTTAAGTATTCTATAAAAATGTGGTAAATAATCTTCGCAAGAAATATTATTATAATCAAAGATTATTCCTTTTTTAGCCTTTTCACTTTTCCAATATCCCCCCATAGTACCACTACATCCTCTGGATGTCGTTCTATAAGGTGGGTCAGTAACTATCAAGTCAATACTATTATCTGGAATATCTTTCATTATTTCTAAACAATCTCCACATTTTAAATCTATCAAAATATCACCTCCTATAATGCAATAATAATTAAGATTATAATACCAATATAAAAACCTATTTTCATATGCTTTGGTATCTCTAATCTATCTTTAAAACCAAATCCCCCGGATAAAATATTATAAAATGCTCTTATCAAACCTGCTATGAAACAAAGAAGTAAATAACATACCCCAAAATATATAAAAAACATACTACTCACTCACCTTTATGTAATTCTTCAAATATCAATTGTTTAGGAAGAATTTTATAACAAAACCAACTTGTATTAAACCAATTGCTTTTTTTATTATCCATAAAATCACAACGTCTATCTAATACTAAGACATCAATACCTTTTTCCCTAAACATTTTACCTCTTTCAATACCTTCTAATGAAGTTAATGGTAATAATAAACAAAACGGTTTATCGTATTCATAACACTTTTTCAAAAACTCATTTTTCAATGAGTA
>CALVXM010000035.1 GCA_944371305.1 uncultured Bacilli bacterium
TAAAAATCAAAAACAAGCTAAAAACTACACCAATTAATTATCGATGTAGTCATAGTTAGAACTTTTTATTTCGTGTATAAATTTATCAAATCAGTTCTTATGCAGCTTTTTCATTTTTTTCTTTAACTCTACGTTCTTTAATTTTTGGTTGTTTAATCATCGTTCTAATATATCCAAGTTTAGCTTGTCTAACTTTACCAGTTCTTACTAATTCGATAGAATCAATAATCGGACTATTCATTGGGAAGGTTCTTTCAACTCCTACACCACTTGACACTTTACGTACGATGAAATTTTTACTAATTCCACTACCTTGAATCGCCATTACTAGACCTTCAAAAGCTTGAATTCTTTCTCTTTTTCCTTCGACAATTTTAACATTAACACGGATTGTATCTCCTACTCTAAACTCAGGGATATCTTTACGAATTTGTTTTTCTGTTATTTTATCTACTAAATTCACAATGTCACTCTCCTTTACACAAACTATAATCATAATGTTTTATTTAATCATCAGCGGATTACGTCATTCAGTATTTTAACATATGAACAAAACGGTGTCAACTATTTACTGCGCAATATTTTCTTTTTATTACTATATAATTCAGTCAGCAAATATAAAATCACACAGTATATTATATTTAATAATAAAGAAGAATATATACTTTTGCATAAAACACTAAATGAAAATTGTTGATTTTTAAAAAAAACAAAAAATAAATAATTAATCATTCTGTATACACAAATAGATATAACCGTTATAAAAATATTTACATACCAATTATTAGATAATAAATAATTTAATATACCAACAACAAAAGCTACAATTATAAATACAAAGAAATTGAAGAAAATGGTATTTGTATACGTGATATCATACAATAAACCTAATATAGCCGAATATTTAAAATAACGAGCATTATTATTGTTAAAATACGGATATATTAGTACCAATGAAACTATGGTAAAAAGTGGTAAAAAGATGCTGTTAGGCAAAATATAACGGGATAATATACCATCTAATAAAAACGATAGGACTGAAATAAAAATAATCATATATTCCTCTTTAAAATAGTTACAAAATCGATACTATCGAAATTAACATCCGATTTCACTTCTAATACATTAGATAAATCAAAACTATCAGTTGTAACCCCAGTAACTTTGCCTATAACAATTCCAGCGGGAAAAATATCACCCATACCAGTCGTCGTTACGATGGAACCATTTTCGATTTTTGTAGCATGTGAAATACCTTCAATAATATAAGTGTTATTTGTAGCATCATAACGACTTAAAATACCATATACATAAGTATCTTGTGTTTTAATTTTTACTGATATTTTATCAACGACATCAGTCGCAGTTATTAGTCTAACTGTACTATTAAAAGTTGTTGTGCTGATAACCTTACCAATTAATTTTCCGCCAATGACAACTGGCATATCAAGTGTTACGCCATCATGTTCACCTTTATTAATAGTAATCGTATCGTAAAAATATCCTAAATCTCGCCCAATAACAGTGGCATTCATATATGTATATTCTGCTAAAGTATCATTTATACTTAAAAGTTTTTTCATTTCCGATAATTGTTTTTTCAATTCTTCATTTTCTATTTTATAAATTTCATTTTGTGCTAATTGTTCCTTTAGCCTATTATATTCATCGTACATTTTGTCTTTTTCACTATTTTCGTCTATTTTATTAGCAATAAAGTCAATTGGGTAACTTATAACTTTTTGGACAGTCAAAACAGCATCTTTAATTGCTTTTTCGAAAATTGTCAATTGGCGGTTCGTTGTTAATACATTAACGACAAATCCAATAATTAAACAAAACAGTAAAACACAAGTAAAAATTATCTTATTTTTTTTTATTTTTTGTTTTTTTCTGTACATAATTTTCTCTCCCATATTATTATACCCCAATTAATTATTTTTTAAAAGAAAAAAAGAACAATGTATTATTTCAAGTTAAGTTTACTTTTTATTTTTTCTACTGTTCTTTTTGGATTACTACAAAACATATTATATAATTCTCGGTTTGTCTTAATAGCTTCGATTATTTGAATATCATTCTTGGCCATTTTAACTGGATATTCTTCATTGTCTTCATTTACAATTTTAACATCCATTCCTAACACATATTTTGCATCTAAGTCTAATATTTCAATTAATTTTAAGAAATTACTCATGTTTGGTGTTCTTGTTCCTGTTTCATAACCACAAATAGATACTTTTGATACACCTAACATGCTTCCTAATGTTTCTTGTGACATTTTTTTAGCTATTCTAGCCTCTTTTAATCTTTCACCTATTATCATTTTTATTCCTCCGTAATCAATTTGTTAACTTTATTATACCATATATAAAACGATTTACAACTTTTTTAATTTTTTGTTAACATTTACTTGAAATTAATTTGTAGTTAATGTATAATTAACATAAGGAGGCGATATAAAGGTGAATAATTTACAAAAATATCGTATTAAACATAGTTACAGCTGTCAAGATATGGCTGACAAATTAAATATAAGTAAATCTTTTTATTGGCAAATTGAAAATGGAAAACGAAGATTAAGCTATGAAGTGGCTTTCAACATAGCTAAAATTTTTAAAACTAAACCTGATAATATATTTTATGATGATTACTTACATAAAGAAAAAACAAGAAATTGATTTAGTCTTCTTCTTGTTTTTTGTTAGATAGGAAAGTAACTCTTTCTGCAACTATTTCCATCACATTTCGTTTGATTTGGTCTGGATATTCGTTTACTCTAGTTTGAATTCTTCCTCTAATACCAATTAAGTCGCCTTTTTTACAGTATTCAGAAGTTGTTTCAGCTATACCTTTCCACAAAATGCACGGAATAAAATCTGTTTCATATTCACCTTCGACGTTTTTATATGGTCTTTGAACAGCTAAGGTTATATTTGTAACTTTATTACCATTTTCTGTTTCTCTCACTTCTGGTTCTCTAACAATTCTACCAACCAAAATTGATTGATTCAACATAGTATTCCTCCTTTCGCAATCAATATAACACTTATTGAAACTTAATACAAACAGGTGATTTTTAATTTTTGATGAAAAAACAGCTCCATTTTTGAATTTTGTATATAGCTAATTTCGATTTTTTTGTAAACATACGGTTAAAAATAGGCTTCAAAATTGAAAATTGGTATTTTTTTAAATTTTTTTAAAAAAAGTTCAAACCATGTTTGAACTTTAATAAATGCACATCTTTAGTCACATTCTAGGAAATATTTTACATCTTTAACATCTTTTGTTGTATCGTCAATTATTAATTCGACGTAAGAATTTTCACTACACTTATCTAGTTTTGAAAGATCATAATCCGCACCAGATAACTGTAAATCAATAGCTTGTTTTAATTGCTTAATAGAAATTGTTGGATTAGTAAGGCCTTCTTGACCTTTTTGGTAATTATTGTAAAATGAAGTGGCATATTCTTTCATAGCATCTTCGTATTTTTTTTGACCACAACCAACTAAGAATAAGCAACAAACTACTACTGAAAATAATAAAAACTTTTTCATAGATACCTCCTACCATTATGTTTATATTATATCACATTTTTTTTATTTTAAAAATAGTTTTAACAAATATTTTTTATATTTATAATTATTATTTTTCTATTCAATTAATTTTTCTAATTATTGTTTATCGATAATTTTTTTTAATCCCCACCAAGGAAGTAATGCGCATTTTTTTCTACTTGGTTGTTTAGATATATCACAAAAAACAATTGCTTCTTCTAAAATATCCTGATTAAATTTTTTTGCATCTATCATGCTCTCAAAGTACTGATAAATTTTATACCAAACAAAAATTGTTATAACAATAAATGTATTAATCATTAACGAA
>CALVXM010000036.1 GCA_944371305.1 uncultured Bacilli bacterium
ACTAAAACCATTTTTACAGCTTTAATTTTTTCTTCTCTAGTAAAATTCCTATATTCTCTTGCCATTACTTATCCTCCCCACACTAATTTTAACACATAAAAAATCTACACGCTTTTTATTTCGTGTAGATTTTTTTCAAATCACTTCTTAAGCTTTTTTTGTTTAAATATTTTTAAAAATAGTATATAATATTATTGGATGTGATAAGATGAAAATTTTAAAGAGTATATTACCTTATATTATTATTATTTTAACAGTCATTTTAATAAGAACTTTTGTTTTGACGCCAGTAATTGTCTCAGGAAGTTCAATGGCTGACACTTTAAAAGATGGCGAAATTTTAATTTTAAAAAAATATGATAAAACTTATGAACGTTTTGATATTGTAGTTTTTGATTTAGGAGATTCTAAATTAGTCAAAAGAGTAGTTGGTCTTCCTGGTGAAACAGTAGAGTATAAAGATGGTACTCTATACATTAATAATCAAAAAATAGATGATCCATTTGCAAAAAATACTAGAGATTTTAAACTATCACAACTAAATGTTGATATTATCCCTGATGGATATTATTTTGTCATGGGTGATAATCGTAACAATTCAACCGATAGTAGAATTATAGGATTAATTAGTGAAGATATGATTGAGGGTAGCACATCATTTAGTATATGGCCTTTTGGCTCAATCAAATAAAAAAGAAGGAAATATTTATGAATGGGGTACTTGGTGGCTTTAAAAATATGTTAAGACAATGGCGGATTAACTTAAGAAAAAAAAGGAAAATCAAAATAGAAAAAGAAAACAGTTATAAATGGAAATCGTTTTTTTATACAACTTTGGCCATTGTCACCGCACCTTTTGGTTACATATTTTCCAAAGAAAAGGTAATCAACAAAAACTACAATACTAATATATTTAATCAGATAAAAAAAATTAATCTACAACTTGATGAAATTATTGTAAATCAAAAACAATTAGATAATGTTATTAGTGAAGAATTATTAATTATCGAAAAAGAAATTAATACAATAAAATCTAAACCTGAAAAAGAAGAGGTAAGGCAAGAGTTTAATATAATCAATTTAAAAAAACAATATATTGTTAATAGACAAGCTTTATCACAAGAAAAGATAGAATTAGTTGCACAAAAAGTTAATGAAAATCCAAATTTAGATAAAAAATTGGAAATTAGAAATAACGATGTGAAAATTGTCTCAAAGAAAAAATCAACATTGACCGAACCTAGTAATCCAAAAATTTATTCTTACAAAATTAAAGAACAATCAAATAAGATAAATCTTCTATATCCCTTTATTGCTAAAGCTAATAAAGAATTAAAAAAAGAATTTGAATCGATAAAAACAATCGAAGAAAAAATAACCAAGACTAAACAATATGCTCATTTTTATGAACTAGAATTTGAATTAAAATTACTGCAAAAAAAAGTGGATTTATTAAAACAAGAATATGATGAATTAAAGAAAAAATACAAAATAGAATTAAACTTAAATTTTGATAAATATGATTTGGCTAAAAATGATAATAAAATAATTGAATTATTAGAGAAAATAGACAATGATTTAAAAATAATTGAACAAAAAAAACAGGTAATATTTAAAAACAGACCATCTAAAGAAAAAACAAAAGAAGAGAAAGTTCAAAAACAAACGAAAATTAAAGAAGAAAAAAAACAGAATTTAAAACAAATTGATGAACGCCTAATTGCACAATCAATAATTTTAAAAGACATTAGCAAACAAACAACATATTTAGAAAATTATTTTCAAAAACTAAACAAGTCATTCAATAAAAAGAAAACTTTAAGTTCATCATTGTTAAATTTTTCTAAGACAATATTGAAATGTGCATTCTCATTATTTCCAATCAGTTTTTTTAAAAATAAATTATTAGGTACTTTAGTTAGTGGAATAATGATTAATAATTCTATTAAATCAATGCGTAAAATAGCTAATCCAAAACTTCAAATTAACTATGAATATTTTGTTGATCAATATAACGATAATAAAGATCTTTTAAAAAACATTGATAAAGTTTATAATGATTCATTAAATGAGTTATATTTATTAAAAGAAGAATTAATTTATCTTGATTTATTAGAACAAAATCAAGAGTTAAATAGACAAATTATGGAAATTGAAACGGATTTATTATATAAAATAAAACAATTACAATCTAAAAATCAAAGTTTAGATAAAGTATATGTTAAAATGAAAAAACTTTATAAATAATTATTTTATAAGTATTAACTTAATTTAAAAATATGAGATTGACAAGCTAGGTTATATAAATTAAATTTTGATTTGTTATTAGAAAAGATAGCTAAACCATGATTTATAGGAGGGATAAAGAATGGAAGAAAAAGTAATGCATATTGCATCCGGTCAAAGTGTAGCTGATGATTTAATATCAAAAGGAGTATGCAATGTCTATGCATTTAATGAAGCAATGTGTGAAGGTCATCCAACAAAAGATATTTATAGTTATACATTTTGTGTTGAAAGAGCAAATGCGTACGGCATATCGCTTGATGAATACTATGATAGACATGTTGACTTAACTGTAGATGGTATTGAAGAAATGCATCTTTATTTTGATTATGATATGTTTTGTTGTATGAATGTAATTACACTTCTGGCATATTTAGAGCAAATATGTTATAAAGGAAATATTATATTTCATCTTGTAGAACAAAATGGTACAGCAAATGTACTTGATACATTTGTAATTCAATTAGGTAAATACTATGATTTATATGAAAATGTATTAATATTGCAAAAGTTTGATGAATGTGATATTGATTATATAAATCAAGGAATTAAACTTTACTTAAATTATAAACAAGAAGATAATGAAATAATATCCTATATAAAAAAACACCATGATTTAGATAAAACGAAATTATGTAAAGATTTACTCCAAAAATTTATGAATTATGGATTAGGAGATATTACATTCTTAAAATTAATTGATACTTATAAATAGTGAAATAAACATTTCATTTTGATATAGAAGTTGTTTGTTTTACTCTCAAAATAGTATCATAAATTACAATTTGAAAGAGATGAAACTATGAATAAACAAGAAATATATGACTTTTTAAAAAATAAAGATATATGGTATGAAATAACAGAACATAAAGCTGTATTTAAGACGGATGAATTAAACGGTATTTATTTGCCTTATAAAGAATATAATGCAAAAAATTTATTTGTTCGTGATGATAAGAAAAGAAATTATTATCTTATTACTGTAAAAGGTAACAAAAGAGTTGATTTAAAAGATTTTAGAAATAAAAATGGCACAAGACCTTTAAGTTTTGCTTCAGAAAATGATTTAATGAATATAACGAACTTAATAGCCGGTTCAGTTACGCCATTTGGTTTATTAAATGACAATGATTTGAAAGTAACATTTTGTTTAGATAAAGATTTTTTTAATGATAAAGGTATTATCGGTGTTCATCCAAATGATAATACTGCAACGGTATGGTTAAAAGCAGAAGATTTAACTAAAATTATTCAAGAACATGGGAATATGGTTAATATTGTAGAATTATAATTGAGATTACAATTAATAAAGTAGATACGCATCTACTTTTTTCTTTGAGTAAAAACGTGATATAATATAATAGATTTATGAAAGAAGTGATGAGAATGAATAATAAT
>CALVXM010000037.1 GCA_944371305.1 uncultured Bacilli bacterium
TTCTCCTCACTTCTATTATGTCTTATCTTTATATTGTTTATTCTATAACTTTATTTTAACTTATATTAGGTTATAAGTCAATTATCTTTTTTTAATAATAAGTTATATTTTTGATGTGAGGTAGTTTTTTTATTTCTAAATCAAACAAATAGCAATTTACTTTATAAAGGTTTTTGCCCCCCCATGTGTTCTATTGGCTAATTTGGGTGTTACCTTATTTCCTAACATCTAACTACACCTACTTTCTATTAATAATTATACATTATTTATTGATCAAAAACAAGATTTTATTAAACAAAAAAGCTTTACAAATTGTAAAACTTTTAAAAATCTGGATTAGAATTAAAAATCATCTCTTTATGAGTTATTGGATTAATTATTACTAATTGATAAGCATGTAAACATAAACGGTGATATTTATAACTTCCATATTTTAAATCACCTAATATTGGTGTTTTATTATGACTTAATTGGACTCTTATTTGATTTTTTCTTCCTGTTTTAATATTAATATCTAATCTAGTATGACCATTATGAGTACTTATTTTTTGATATTCAGTAATGGCTAAAGAACCATTATTACTTACATAAACAAAATGATTGGCATTTTCTTTTAAATAATTTTTTAAAACTTCATGTTCTTTAGTTTGCCCCACAACTATAGCAACATATTTTCTTAAAATTGCAATATCATTCCAATTATCTTGATATATTTTTTTAATCTTAGGATTTTTAGCAAACAAAACAATTCCTGAAGTTTCACGATCTAGACGATGAACAATAAATATTTTATTGTTTTTATTATTTTTTTTAACATATTCGCTTACTAACTCATATAATGAAATATTTTTACCATCTGAAATAGTTAATAAATTAGCTGGTTTATCGACAACAATAATGTCTTTATCTTCATAGATGATTGTTATTTTATCTGATTTGTTATATTTATTAATATTAATTAAATCATCTTTTTTCAATAAATAATTATATTTAGTTATAATTTTACCATTAACTGATATTGAGCCTTCTTTTAATAATGTTTTTAATTTTTTTCGATTAAAATCTGTATTTTCTATTAAATAGTTTAATAATTCTTGTTCTTTTGATACTTTCATTGTTCGATACCATATTTAAGAAGATATTCATCATAAGACATTTGTTTATCACGATAAGTACCATCAGATTTTATTTCAATTAAACGATTACTAACTGTTTCAATTAATTCTTGATCAAAAGTAGAAAAGACAATAACTCCCATAAATCTATTTAATCCTTCATTTAAGGAAGTAATTGATTCGATATCCAAATGATTAGTCGGCTCATTAAATAATAAAACATTTCCTTTTTCTAACATCATTTTACTAAACATACATCTAACCTTTTCCCCACCAGATAAAACACTAACTTTTTTAAATACTTCTTCACCAGAAAACAACATTCTTCCTAAAAATCCTCTTACAAAACTATCATCTTTGTTATCTGAATATTGTTTTAACCAATCAGTCATAATTAAATCATTGTTAAAGTATTCATCATGATTTTTGGCAAAATAACTTATTTTAACATTAGTACCGATTTTAATTGTCCCACTATCTGGTTTTATGTTGCCAGCTAAAATATCTAATAAAGCCGTTTTGGCTATTTCATTAGTTCCGATTAAAGCGATTTTATCATCTGGTCTAATTGTTAAACTAAAATCTTTCAAAATCACTTTATCGTCGATGATATAGTTTATTTTTTCTAAAGTGATAACCTCTTTACCAACATTTTTATCAAAATCAAAATTAATATATGGATATTTACGACTAGATGGTTTTATTTCATCTAAAACGATTTTTTCTAACGATTTTTTTCTTGAAGTTGCCTGTTTAGATTTAGAAGCATTAGCCGAAAATCTTCTGATAAAATCTTCTAATTCTTTAATTTTTTCTTCTTTCTTTTTATTAGATTCTCTCATTTGTTTTTGAATTAACTGACTAGATTGATACCAAAAGTCATAATTGCCAACAAATAAGGTAATTTTATTATAATCAATATCTAACATATGGGTACATACTTTATTTAAAAAATGACGATCGTGGGATACTACTAAAACGGTATTTTTAAAATTGATTAAAAATTCTTCTAACCACATAATACTTTTACTGTCTAAACCATTAGTCGGTTCATCCAATAATAATATATCTGGTTCACCGAATAGAGCTCTTGCTAATAATACTTTAACTTTATCAGTATCTTTTAATTCTTTCATAATTAAATTATGTTTGCTATTATCAATTCCTAATCCTACTAATAATACTGCTGCATCACTTTCTGCTTGCCAACCACCAAGTGAGGCAAACTCTTCTTCTAAAATAGCTGCGCGCATACCATCTTCATTAGTAAAATCAACTTTCATATATAAATCATCTTTTTCCTTCATAACTTTATATAATCTGTTATTACCCATAATAACAGTATCGATAACTGTAAATTCATCAAATTCATTGTGATTCTGTTTTAAAACTGAAATACGTTCACCTTTGCCAATGATAACTTCACCACTTGTAGATTCAATTTCACCAGATAAAATTTTTAAAAAAGTTGATTTACCAGCACCATTTGCGCCAATAATACCATAACAATTATCACCATTAAACTCTAAATTGACATTTTCAAATAAAGTTTTAGTATTGAATCTTAATCCTAAATTATTTACTTTTAACATATATATCACCAACCTAAAATAGTTTATCATATTAATAAAAAAAAGACTATATAAAAAACGATATTTAAATCGTTTTTCAATTGAATTGTTATTTATGTTCTGGTAAAAAAAGTGTCGATAAAAAGAATAATTTAATCTGCTTCAACGTAATCACAACTACTACACTTAATTTTTTTACCTTTAATTGTCAATAGATTATCACATTTTGGACATTTCTTATCAATTGGCATATCCCAGTAAGCTGTTTTACATTGAGGATAGTTATTACATCCATAAAATATTTTACCTTTTTTACTTCTTTTTTCTATTATCTTACCATCACAATTAGGGCAATCGATTATCTCTTTGATTACTTTTTTCTCTTGTTTAATATATTTACATTCTGGATAATTACTGCAAGCAGTAAATTCGCCATATTTACCTTTTCTAATTACTAATGGGCTACCGCAATTAGGACAATCTTCACCAGTTTTAACAGCTTCTTTTTTTGGTAGTAAATCAAAAGCTTTTTTTACAGCTGGTTCAAAATCATTATAAAAATTTCTTAATGTTTCAACCCAATTTTCTTTACCATCGGCTATTTTGTCTAAATCATTTTCCATATTAGCTGTATATTCTACATTGATAATATGACTAAAGCATTCTTGTAATTTATCAGTTATTTCAATACCAATTTTAGTCGGAACGAATTTTTTATCGACAACATCAACGTAATTTCTTGTCTTTAAAGTTTCCATAGTCGTTGCATAAGTACTAGGTCTACCTATACCTAATTTTTCCATTTCTTCAATCAATTTAGC
>CALVXM010000038.1 GCA_944371305.1 uncultured Bacilli bacterium
AATAAAACTATAGTATCATTATTCTTTGATCCATATTCTTTATATTCCATCTTACACCTCTAAATTACTATTTATCTGTTAATTACATTATACCATAATAAAAGTAGATTTTTACATCTACTCTAAAAATTGTATTCTTTAATTTATATAACCATTTTAATTTTTCTTTCTAGTCAAGAAAACTCCAATAAGTAATCCCATCAAAATAATTGGTCCTATCCTAACAAATAACCATTCAAATGAATGAAAAGCGACTCCTAGAACAGCATTTTCAGGTTTACTATAATCCCAATTAAAGTATGGACTATTTAATAAGATTAAAGATAAAAACATAATTATTATAATGACACATAATGAGATTAGTGACCAATGAATTATTTTTCTATTCTCTTTTTTTCTTTGAGATAATTGTAAATTTATTATCTCCAATTTTTCAGAAATTATTTTTAAATCGTCTTCTTTAGATTCAGAAAGATTTTCACCTAGAAAAGTACTTACTGGTGTATCAAAAACTTCTGATATTGAAATTAACATCTCTGCATCTGGTACTGATAATCCCTGTTCCCATTTAGAAATCGTTTGTCTAACTACATTTAATTTTATCGCAAGTTCTTCTTGAGAAAGCCCTTTTGCTTTTCTTGCTAATTTTAAATTATCTTTTAACATTTTACAACTTCTCCTTTCTTTATAAATATTATATAAAGAATAGTTCGTTGCTACAAGCAATGCATATTAACATTAAATTTAATAACTATTAAATAACCTTTTCATACTTGAAATAATTACTAAAAATTAAATATTAACAATCATTTTCTTTTTATTTTATTTTTTAATCTTAAAGTATTTAATATTACTGTAATACTACTTAATACCATAGCTAAACTTGCAATCATCGGATTTATAAAAATTCCAAATGGTTTTAATAATCCCATAGCGATTGGTATCATTAAAGAATTGTAAAAAAATGCCCAAAACAAATTTTGTTTTATATTTTTTATAGTTTTTTTACTTATATTAATTAATTTTATAATACTACTTAAATTATTATTTGTAAGTATTACATCAGCTGAATCCATTGCAATATCTGTTCCACTATTTACACTTACTCCAATATCAGAAATTGCTAAAGCAGGGCTATCATTTATTCCATCTCCACACATCATTACAAATTTATTTTTTTTTTGTAATTGTTTAACTACACTTGATTTTTCTTTTGGTAATACACCTGCTATTATTTGAGTTATCCCTATCTCTTTTGCTATTACTCTGGCAGTATCTTCATTATCTCCTGTCACCATTATTGGTTGAATTCTCATATCCAATAAATTTCTTAATACCTTTTTAGCTTCTATTCTTATAACATCATTTACCCCTATTAAAGATATGATTTTGTCATTTTGTACTACATATACAATACTATTTCCTTTACTTGCAAGGTCTTTTTCTTCTTTTATATATTTATTTTCAATATTATAATTATCTAAAATTTTTGAATTTCCAATAATTAATTTTTGATTGTTTATCTTTCCTGTGATACCATAACCTGTTATGTTTTCAAATTCTTTAACTTCTAATTTTTCTATTTTATTTTCTTCTAGGTAGTCTACAAAGGCTTTACCTATAGGATGTGTAGTTTTACTTTCTAAACTTCCCACTATTTGTAAAAGTTTTTCTTCTTTCATAGTGCTAAAGTTTCTAATTTCTGATATTTTTAGTTTACCATATGTGAGAGTTCCTGTTTTATCAAAAATAATTACATCTGTTTTTTGAGCATTTTCTAATATCTCACTTTTCTTTATTAAGATTCCGTTGCTTGCACATACCCCTTCACTTACTATAATGGCAAGAGGAGTTGCTAGGCCTAAACTGCAAGGACAAGCAACAACTAAAATTGTTACAAATGTTGTTATTGCTGTTTCAAAACTCTGACCTATAATTAAATATATTATAAATGTTAATATTGCTATAATTATAACAGTTGGAACAAAAAATCCCGATACTTTATCTCCAACTTTTGCTATGGAAGCTTTTGTGTTAGTTGCTTCTACAACCAGTTTTACTATTTCAGATACAGTTGAATCTTTTCCAATTTTTTCTGCTTTATATTCAATATAACCATCGTAATTTAAACTTCCTGCAATTACATTATTTCCAATCTCTTTTGCTTGTGGTTTACTTTCTCCTGTTATAAACGACTCATCAAAATGAGCTTTACCTTCTATTATCTCTCCATCTACAGCAACTTTTTCTCCTGACTTGCAAACTAATATATCGCCTTTATTAATCTCATCTAAGGTTACATTTTTTAGTTTTCCATCAACTTTTATTACAGCTGTATTAGGAGTTATTTTCACTAACTTTTGAATAGCTTCAGTCGTTTTATCTTTACTTAATCCATCTATATATCTTCCTAATTTTATAAAATAGATAACTATACTTGAAGACTCGAAATATAAATTCATAACTAAATCATTGTTACCTTTAAATACTAAATACATATTATATAAACTATATAAAAAACTTGTAATAACTCCAATTCCTACTAATGTATCCATATTAGGTGTTTTATGAATTAAATTTTTATATCCATTTCTTATAATATCAAATCCATAAATTATAAAACATATAGAAAATACTAGTAATACTATCATATAGTTTGTTGTAAATTTATGAGGATCAAGAAAAGGAATTACCGGTAAATTTATCATATGTCCCATAGAAATATACATTAAAATTATAGAAAGAACTGTAAATATAATAAATTTCA
>CALVXM010000039.1 GCA_944371305.1 uncultured Bacilli bacterium
CCTTTAATTCCAAAGGTAGGAGATTGTTTTCTCTAAAAATTTTTTTAATTTATTGTTATATACAAGTAATGCCTTTTTTTGCTTCTGCTTATTAATTTTAATAAGTTGTTTATCCAATTTTTGTATAATCATTTCTTTAGTTCTTTCATAGAAATTTGTTCCTGCAAATTCTTCTTTTTCTTCCATTCCCAAATATACTTTATTATTTGACAATTTTTCTATATAAGAATCTACTTCTTTTTCTGTCGTCAGTCTTGGTATTACTTGTTCGTAATATTTGTTTAACACGAATTCTTGAGTTTCAATATATATGTTATATATCTTTTTCTCAAGTTCTATTTTTGTTTGTTCATTACTTTCTGTCGATAATTTATTTCTCATTTCTAATATTTTATCAAAGTTTTTTATAACTTGATTTGTTTTTTCTTCAAATGTATTATAAAATATATCTTCAAAATTTTCGTTTACATTAATAGCGGCTTGTACAATGACATTTTCACCTATATAATATATAATTTGTTCCATTAGATTTGTTAATAAAGGAAAATAATTTGGACTAATCGTTTGTAATTTTATGCCATAAATGTTAACCTTGGTTTTCTCGTTTCCCATAATTTTAGCAGCCATGTATTGCACAATTGCTTCATTTATTCCAAGACCATTTATTGCAAAATCTCCAAAATTGCATAATCCTACTTTTTTTATTTTTCCATTATTTTTTCTTACAACTTGTAAACAATGTATCACTTCATGGTAGAATTGCTCATCTAATTCTAATATATTCATGCTTTCATCAATATATATACTATTATCTTCATATATATAATTTACTTTAGCTATATTTGAAGGAATTTTAGCATAATACATTTTACAATTTAACATTTTAGCTAGTATTTCATTATATTGCATTTGTAAAGTTAAAAATGTAGTTGTTATTTTATTTGCAACAGAATGTGCAATATAATTAACCATTTCTGGCTTTAATTCTTCTAATTTTACAATTCCTAACTTCGTTAGTTCCTTTTGTATTTTCACATTTTCCTCCATTTAATATATTATTTTTTTATAGTATATTATACTTTATTTTTATAATCAAGCTTTTTATCATTTTTTAACTATCAAAACTAGTATTTATTACAATTTCTGTATTTGTAATAATAACATTAACACTCTTATTTTCTGAATCTAATTTATCTTTTTTACTTTCAAAATCATCTTGTACATTTTCGCTTAAATTATTAACAATTTTTTCTCTTTCTAATAAAGCATCATCTTTATATTCTTCAACACTTTCTATTTTCTTTTCAAGTATGTTTATATTTATTTTTAATAATTTAGAATTATTAATTTCATAATAAAGATCAATAGTTCCATTATCTAAACTTTTTAATTTATAATGTATTCTAGTTGCATACACCTCATCTTGAGATATATTTCCTAATTTTGAAAAAATCTCATTGTTTAGTTCTTCTGGATTTAATAAGTTACTGTTTAATGTGCTATTTTGTTGTAATTTACTGATTATTTCTTGAGGTAAACTTTCTGGTTCGTTATTATGTTCTTTATGATTGCCAAACCAATTTTTATTGATTCCTATACACACAATTGCTATTATTACTATTATTATAAAAAGTATAATATATCCCAGTTTTCCTTTTTTTTTATTTTTACTTCTTTTTGCCAATTTTTTCCTCCTTGTGTAAAAGAAAAGGTAGAAACAAGTTCTACCTTTCTTTTTTACTTTTTATAGTATATTTAATAGTAGATTGTTTCTAAGAAACATAATTACTATAAATTCGTTAGCTTATTCTACTACATTAGCATTTGTTGTAGATTCTGTTTCTACAGTACTTTCTGTATTTGTTGTAGATTCTGTTTTTACAGTATTTTCTGTATTTGTTGTAGATTCTGTTTCAGCTTCTTGTTCAGTTTCTACTTCTTTGTCAGCATCTACTGAAAACTTAATAGTTGCTTCATTTCCTATTTCATCTTCAATATCTACTGAATAATTTCCACTTTCTGAATAAGTTTTAGTAAGTGTTGTATCATCTACTTTAGTCCATCCTTCAACTTTTTCTACTGGTTTATTTGTTTTTAGTGTTACTGTATTGTTTGAAGTTGTTACTGTTCCTTCTAAAGAAGTCGTTGCTGTTTCAGTTGTTGTTTCTTCTGTTGTATTTTCTTCAGAATCTGTTACATCTACTGTAAATGTTTTTTCTACTACATTTCCTGCAAGATCTGTTGCTCTTACTGTAAATGTTCCTTCTCCTAGCCATCCTATTCCGAAACTACTATAACACATGTTATCATATGCTGGGTCTGGTCCGCCTGACTCAGAATCTGCTATTAATACTTTCCCATCTTTGTCTAATATGTCTACTGTAAATGGATTTGTATCTGATACATTTATTGGTGCATTTAATACTTCTACATATCCATCGTCATTTAATTTTGTTACTTCTATTTCTGGTGCTGTTTTATCATAAACAACTCTTGGATAAGCTTCATAGTTTATTTCTTTATTGGTTAAAGTTGTTCCAATATTTCCTGCTGCATCTGCATATCCATAAACTTCAAATTTAATTTCGCCTTCTGGTAAATTCATATCATCTGTTATTGTAAAGTCAGCTAAATATGTGTTTGGATTGCTTGCTGAAGTTAAATCACTATATGGACATTCAACTTCTTTTATAACTTTACCATCTTCGCCTAAAATTCTTACTTTAGGTTCTGTTGCTAATTTTTCATTAAATGTTACATATACTCTAACAGTATCTCCTGTCCCTGCTACAGTTACATCTCCATCTTTAAAATGTGAAACATTTAAAATTCCTAAAAGTTTACATTCTGGCGCTGTTTTATCATAAATTACACCATCATCAATTGCTGGTTCTCCTTCATATTTCAAATCATCATTATCTAATACTTCTCCTACATTTCCAGCTGCATCTGCATATCCATAAATTTCAAACCTGATTTCACCTTCTGGTAAATTCATATCATCTGTTATTTTAAATTGTCCTGTATAGGCATTTGTATTAAGATTTGCTGAAGTTTGAGATGCCCATCCACAATTTAAATCTTTAACAACTTCATTATTTTCTCCTAATATTCTAATTCTTGGTTCAACAGATAATTTTTCATCAAATTGCACAAGAATTCTTATTTCATCATCTGTTTTAGCATAATGAATATCTCCTTCTTTTGAATCATAGTGTGTTGCATTTACTATTCCTAAAGCATTATATTTTGGTGCTGTATTATCATATGTTACTTGACCATATTCACTTGTAAAAGTAACATCTTCGTTATTTAATACTGCTTCATTTCCTGCTTTATCAAAAGCATTTGTAACTGTAAATGGTATTTGTGTTCCATCTGTTAATTTTAAAATATTATTGTCTATTACTATATCTGCTACATATCTACGTTTTCCATCAACTGTATCTTTGTATTCAAATTCTGCTGTTTGCACATTTGAATCTGTTCCAATTGTTAAGATTGGATTTTTTGATGTGTCTAAATCTTCATTAAAGTTAGCTTCTACTCTTAACATTTCTCCATCTCTGATCCATTGACGACGATTTGCATCACTTACATTTAATATATATAGTGGATGTGCTGCATCTTTTGTTCCTGAATATGGAGCTGTCATATCATATATAACTTTTGGATATCTTGTATCTGTTATATCACTATTATCTAATGTTTCTCCTACATTTCCTGCTTTATCAGCATATCCATATACTTCAAATTGCATTTCTCCTTCTGGCATATCTGCTGTCATAGGAATATCTGCCATGTAGTAATAGCTATTGCTTTCTGGATTTGAACTATCTGGACGATATGTTGCTGTATATTCTTTTCCAGCAAATTTTACAGTTGGTTCAACTTCTAATTTTTCTGCAAATGAAATCAATACACGAACACTATCTCCTTCTTTAGCATAAGATTTATCTCTTGTATCTCCCTCATCTATATTACGTACAATTCCTAAATTTGTATATACTGGTGCTGTTTTATCATAAACAACTCTTGGATAAGCTTCATAGTTTATTTCTTTATTGGTTAAAGTTGTTCCAATATTTCCTGCTGCATCTGCATATCCATAAACTTCAAATTTAATTTCGCCTTCTGGTAAATTCATATCATCTGTTATTGTAAAGTCAGCTAAATATGTGTTTGGATTGCTTGCTGAAGTTAAATCACTATATGGACATTCAACTTCTTTTATAACTTTACCATCTTCGCCTAAAATTCTTACTTTAGGTTCTGTTGCTAATTTTTCATTAAATGTTACATATACTCTAACAGTATCTCCTGTCCCTGCTACAGTTACATCTCCATCTTTAAAATGTGAAACATTTAAAATTCCTAAAAGTTTACATTCTGGCGCTGTTTTATCATAAATTACACCATCATCAATTGCTGGTTCTCCTTCATATTTCAAATCATCATTATCTAATACTTCTCCTACATTTCCAGCTGCATCTGCATATCCATAAATTTCAAACCTGATTTCACCTTCTGGTAAATTCATATCATCTGTTATTTTAAATTGTCCTGTATAGGCATTTGTATTAAGATTTGCTGAAGTTTGAGATGCCCATCCACAATTTAAATCTTTAACAACTTCATTATTTTCTCCTAATATTCTAATTCTTGGTTCAACAGATAATTTTTCATCAAATTGCACAAGAATTCTTATTTCATCATCTGTTTTAGCATAATGAATATCTCCTTCTTTTGAATCATAGTGTGTTGCATTTACTATTCCTAAAGCATTATATTTTGGTGCTGTATTATCATATGTTACTTGACCATATTCACTTGTAAAAGTAACATCTTCGTTATTTAATACTGCTTCATTTCCTGCTTTATCAAAAGCATTTGTAACTGTAAATGGTATTTGTGTTCCATCTGTTAATTTTAAAATATTATTGTCTATTACTATATCTGCTACATATCTACGTTTTCCATCAACTGTATCTTTGTATTCAAATTCTGCTGTTTGCACATTTGAATCTGTTCCAATTGTTAAGATTGGATTTTTTGATGTGTCTAAATCTTCATTAAAGTTAGCTTCTACTCTTAACATTTCTCCATCTCTGATCCATTGACGACGATTTGCATCACTTACATTTAATATATATAGTGGATGTGCTGCATCTTTTGTTCCTGAATATGGAGCTGTCATATCATATATAACTTTTGGATATCTTGTATCTGTTATATCACTATTATCTAATGTTTCTCCTACATTTCCTGCTTTATCAGCATATCCATATACTTCAAATTGCATTTCTCCTTCTGGCATATCTGCTGTCATAGGAATATCTGCCATGTAGTAATAGCTATTGCTTTCTGGATTTGAACTATCTGGACGATATGTTGCTGTATATTCTTTTCCAGCAAATTTTACAGTTGGTTCAACTTCTAATTTTTCTGCGAATGAAATTAATACACGAACACTATCTCCTTCTTTAGCATAAGATTGATCTCTTGTATCTCCTTCATCTTTATTACGTGCAATTCCTAAATTTGTATATGCTGGAGCAATATTGTCATATGTGAATTCATATGTTGTTTCATTTCCTGCTACATCTTTTAATGTAATTGTATTTTTTCCATATACTAATCTATCTTTGATGTTTTGGAAGTTTGCATCTGACCATGTATCTACTGTTAATTCTGTCCATTCTCCATCATTGATCTT
>CALVXM010000040.1 GCA_944371305.1 uncultured Bacilli bacterium
GGAGGTTTAAATGATGCAAAAAATAATTATGTTAGGTACAGGGCATGGATTTGTTTATAATTGTTATAATACTTGTTTTCTATTACAAAATGATGATGAATATTTTTTAATAGATACAGGTGGAAGTGCTCATATAGTACAAAATCTTGAAAAATTAAATATAAATTTAAATAAAATACATAATATTTTCATTTCACATAGCCATACGGATCACATCTTGGGATTATTTTGGCTATTAAAGAGAATAACAGGAATGGTTCTTTCGGGAAAATATGATGAAAAATTAAATATTTATTGTAATGATGAAGTAGCAAATGCAATTAAGAATATTTATCCTAATTTATTTCCAGATGTTTATGTGGAAGAAATAGATAGATATTTGAAAGTAATTGTTTTGCAAAATAATGAAACAAAGAAAATTACTAATAGAAAATATACCTTTTTTGATGTAATGGCAAGTAAAAATAAATTATATGGTTTTGAAACAATTTTGGATAATAATAAAAAATTAGTATTTCTTGGAGATGAAACTTGTAATCCGTTATTGTATGATAGAATCAAAAATAGTGATTATGTAATGCACGAAGCATTCTGTTTAGATAGTGAACAAGATATATTTAAACCATACGAAAAGAAACATTCAACTGTAAAATCAGTATGTGAAAATTTTGCTAATTTAAATATCAAAAACTTAATTTTGTATCACACGGAAGATACACATTTAGTAAACAGAAAAGAATTATATACAAAAGAAGCACAAAAATATTTTAATGGTAATGTAATAGTACCAAATGATTTAGAAATTATAGAAATAAATTAGAAATGAGTGAATTATATATGGGAATAGTTATTGTTGGTGGAGTAATTCAAAAAGATGGTAAGTTTCTTTTAGTCCAAGAAGCACAAGAAACATGTAGGGGTAAATGGAACATTCCGGCTGGACATTTAGACCCAAATGAAACAATTTTTGATGGAGCCAAAAGAGAAGTCAAAGAAGAAACTGGTTGCAATGTTGAATTAACAGGTGTTTTACAAATAGGTAATCGAGTATTAGAAGACGATGTATTTGTAAGTGTTATATTTTCAACTAAATTATTAGACGATAATATTTCATACAATCCTAATGAAATTCTAGATGTTAAATGGTTTACTTATGAAGAATTACTTAATATGAAAGATGATTTAAGGTCATATAATTGGATTATTAATAGTATAACTGCTTTGATTGAAAATAAAGTGGCGGATATTGATTTAGTTAAAATGATGTAATTAATGGAGTATATAATATATGAATAAAAATTACGATTTATTAAGAAGCAAAGATATAATTGAAATATTAGATGGAGATAGTCAGATAGAAGAAATTGATGGTATAAGAATTGCTATGCCATATCTAAGTGGACCTATGCTTTGTGAACTTTCTCAGAAGTTTGGATGTTATCAAGAATATTACTGGGGAAATAGTTCTAAACCAAATTTTAGTAGATGGCAATATATGGATAATATTTTGAAATATGTTATTAAAGAAAATAAAGTAAGTCAACTTTTATCATATATGATGGAGAAAGAAAGATTTTCTGAGAGTTTGAGGAAACTAAATAATGTAAGTGATATAGAAAAAATGTATAAATATATAATTAAAAAAGTTATAGACCCAATTTTTAGTTATAAATTTTAAAGACTGCTTTTTTGCAGTCTTATTTTCATATACAAATTAGTTCATTTAAAATGATTTTGTCAGCAAAATTTTTTCAAATATAATTTATCAAACATTCATCCTTTTAATAAGAAAGCTCTAAGTTTTACACAAAATAAAAACTCACGAACCGTTTACAGTTTGTAAGTTGTTTTCAAATGGAGCTACTGGCGAGAATTGAACTCGCGACCTACAGGTTACGAATCTGTTGCTCTACCAACTGAGCTACAGTAGCATCATATAAACATTGTAACATAACCATAGAAAAAATCAAGTAAAATATTCACACAAAATTCACTTTTATATGTTTTAATTACACATAAGGGCTAGTATTTTTAGTAAAATTATGGTAAAATATTATGGAATTTTATGATAAAGTATGCGAAAGGATTGTTATATGGGATTTTTTGATAAATTAAAAAACGGCTTAAGTAAAACAAAAACATCTTTTGATGAAAAGATGAATGATATATTTAGTAATTTTAGAAAAGTTGATGAAGAACTTTTAGAAGAGTTAGAAGAAGCGTTAATAATGTCTGATGTAGGAACTACAACTGCTTCTAAAATAATAGAAAATTTAAGACAAAGAGTTAAAAAAGAAAATATCAAAGATGAAGAGGGAGTAAAAGAGGCATTAAGAAAAGAAATACAAGAAATATTTGATGAAACAGACTCTACATTAAATTTAGAAACTACACCATCTGTAATATTAGTAGTAGGAGTAAATGGAGTTGGAAAAACGACTTCAATTGGAAAAATCGCAAACAGATTAAGACAAGATGGTAAAAAAGTAGTAGTTGCAGCTGCAGATACCTTTAGAGCAGCAGCAGTAGAACAGCTAGAAATATGGGCAAATAGAGCTGGCTGTGATATAGTAAAAAGACAAGAAGGAGTAGACCCTGCATCAGTAGTATATGATGCAATAAAAATAACAAAAGAAAAGAATGCAGATGTATTAATATGTGATACAGCAGG
>CALVXM010000041.1 GCA_944371305.1 uncultured Bacilli bacterium
ATCGTCGCCCCGAGCGGCTTTCGAAGGTGCGTAAGCTCGTGACAACGCTCATCACGTCGCTTGTTGCCGTCAACTTCTCCGTGTCGCTCATCCAGGACTTCGGCTTTGCGACCGTCGTCGAGTGCGCCGTCAAGATATTCCCCCTCGCGCTGTCGTGGCTCAACGGACAGCGCGGCGGCTATGCCAACGCGACCGAGGACAGGGTGGACTACTACACGAACAAGGCGAAGTGGTGCAAACGCGCCAAAGCGTGGCTCGACAGCTATGCCCAAAGCCCCGAGGTGTCGGGCGAAGTGTCAATCGCCGAGTGACGTTCCGGACTTGTCAAAAAGTCTATATTTTATCGGCAATTTTCACAACGCTCGTCACCTCTTTGTAAATTGTTTGTATCGTCGACGCGCAAAAAGCGTTTGACCGTTTGCTCGCCGTTGAGCATAGCGACGACTATTTGTCGGCTGTCGGCGTAGTTTTGCTTGTGCACGACGACGATTGCGCCGTCCGGTATACCTGCGCCAACCATACTCTCTCCGTGCACGCGCAGGGCGAAGTATTCGTCCGCAGGCTTGTAGCTGATGTAGATGTACCCTTCGAGGTTCTCTTGCGCCTCGATAGGCATACCTGCGACGACCTGTCCGACGAGCGGATACAAAGTCTCGTCCCCGAGGTCGACGATGTTCGGCAACGGATTGTCCGTACGCCCGAGCAAGTAGTCGGTGGAAACATTGAAGTAGCTGGCAAGCCGTGAAAGCACGCTTTTGTTCGGCTCGGAGTTCCCACTCTCCCATTTTGAAACATTGGTCGATTCGACGTGCACCGCCTCGGCAAGCTGTGCCTGCGTGACGCCTTTTGCTTTGCGTAATCGTCTAATTATGGACTCTCTCATAGCTTCACCTCATATTGAAGTATTTTCAATATCATTATATTGCAATATTGAGCAAAGTTCAAGTTCGCATTTTTCAAGTTACGAAAAATTTTTTGAAAAAAGTTGTAAAATTTTCAAGAAACCACTTGACAACCTGAAAAACATTCAATATAATAGGATTGTAAGCTAATGATATTGAAAAGATATCAAGGCAAAACACAAGGAGACGCGACTATGAGACATTATCAATATTTGGAATTTTCAGCAAACGCTCCGACAGCTTCCGAGGAGTGGACGGACTTTATCCCCGAGGACGACTTTTACGACGTGCTCGACCTATACCACGACGCAGGGGTAGGGACAGAGCCTATCTCCATGGGAGACGACCTCGGTATCGACCTCTACCGGTTGGACTACTCGTCGTACCCCCACACTCCGCCAAAGGACGTGCGCTTTTTAATGGTCCGAGAAGTCAAAGAATAATAGCTCACTCCGTAGTGGCTCTGAACAGCCACGTCTAATTCCTTCTAACCCTCTGCCTCGAAAGGGGCAGAGTGGTAGAGGGGCAACACAGCAAGACAGACCAGGCGACGAGTATTTTACAACATATGCAAGTATTAAAAGGAGGCAAAGCAATGAACCAAGAAGAAAAGCAGTTACTCAAAAACATAACCCTCTCGGAAACGCCGACGTGCGAACTGTGCGCCGAACTGTCAAGACGGGAAGCGGTGCAAGAGTTCGCGGTCGAACCGTACAAGCCGTTCGACTTGACGATCGACGGCAAAGAGGTGACAGCCGAAATAAACGGAGGACCTGCGCGCATTTTTATCGTGTGGGACTGAGCATAGGGCTGCTTGCAGATCGCGAACTATAACGACAAGCAGACAGGCGAAAGTGCGTATGCGAAGTCAGAACACCGACCTGTGAGCCGACGCGGCGGCAATACCGCGACACCCCGAGGCGGCGGGGAGAATAAATACTGCCATACAACTGAATAGGGGCGCGACGAGTTTTAACATTTTCTCCTCCCCCGATAGTGAACACGCCGCGCCCCGCAATTGGAGAGAGAGTATGAAGAAAACGTTCAAAGACTACCGCCTCGAAGCGATAGGAACACAAGCGCAAGCCGCGAAAAAGTTCAAGGTCGACATCACGACGATCAGCTTTTGGGAAAACGGCAAAACAATGCCCAAGACCAAGGACTTGCCGCGAATTGCAAAGGCTCTCGGTATCACCACCGACGAGTTGATCGCAAGCCTTTTGAGGTGCAAACAATGAGCAGAGTACAAGAGATCAGAGCGCAAAGAGGCGCACTTGCCGCCGACATCGCTCACGCGATAGGCTTGACGGCACCGCAGTACAGCAACATCGAGACGGACAAGCTGTTGCCCTATCCCGTTACAGCGAAGAAACTTTGCCGGGCGTTGGGCGTGGGGCTGTCCGAGCTGTACGAGAAGAGTGACGTGCGCTTTGTGTTCGGACACGACTACCGCTCGGGCGACAAGACCATCGTCAATCTGTCGGCGAGGGTGCCGAGAGAGATAAGGGACATGCTGTTGAGCGAGGAAGTCCTGTTGACGCTGGGCTATGCGTCGTTCAAAGATTGGTTGACTGCAATGGCGCGGAAAACGCGAGCAGAATATGACAAAATTATAAAGGAGACACGACTATGAACAACAACGACATCTTCGACTACATTGTCGAGTGTGTGACGGACGTGGAAGAAACGCTCGTCCGCCACGAAAGGAAGCGCGTGCGCACCGTCATCCCGGTGACGTTCGAGCAAGATGACGACAGCCGCATCTATTCGCAATTGGCGCAAAGAGAGGCGAGGGCAATGCTCCGCAAGGGGCTTGAGCGCAACGGTATGGTGCCGTTGTCGATCAAAACGAGGATAAGCGACATCAAGCCGCACAATGAGGTGAAGATATGAACGTCAGAGAAGAAATCAAGGAAGCAAGGAGGTATGTGCTTCGCGCGGTCGTAGACGCCGCGACGAGCGATCTGGACGCAGACGACCCCGAGGGATGCATGAGCGTCGCACAAGCCATAATGGACGCGGTGAGAGGGTATATCATCGCCCGTGAGAACGCAGAGGAGAGCAAGAGATGAGAAGCCTGTATGACATCGACAGCCGCATCGAGGCGTTGCTGTCCCTGCCCGAAGAGGACGTCGTGGACGTCGAGACGGGCGAGGTCAAGCGCGACATTTGGAGCGAGCTGGACGCGCTGGACATCGAGCGCAGAGAGAAGATAGCGAACATCGCGCTGTTCATCAAGCAGGCGAAAGCCGAGGCGGCAATGCTCCGCGAGTACGCCAAGCAGATAAGCGACCGCGCAAGAGCGAAAGAAAACCGCGTCGAGCGCCTCATCGCCCACACCGCGGCGAGTATGATGCAATACGACGACCGAACAATCGAGGACAAGCGCGTGCGCGTCACAGCGACGACAAGCAAGTCCGTCGACGTGCCGGACGTGTCCGTGTTGCCTGACGAGTACAAGCGCGTCAAGACCACCGTCGAGGCGGACAAGACGAAATTGGCGAAAGCCTTGAAAGCCGGCGAGACGTTCGAGGGCGTGTATGTCATCGAGAAGCCGACGCTGAGGATAAAGTGAGGTGCGATCATGGACAGAAAAGAGTTCGAAAAGCTGAAAGTCGGCGACAAGGTCAAGATCGTCGATAAGAGAACAGGCACCGGATGGAACACCCGTGGCAAAATGGACAAGTGGCTTGGCAAGATAATGACGATACGCAACAATCTCTGCGGATATGTTAAAATGCGCGAGGATTACGACGAGAGCTATGATGGTTGGTGTTGGAGTTCGCACATGATCGACTGCAAGGTTGGAGAC
>CALVXM010000042.1 GCA_944371305.1 uncultured Bacilli bacterium
CATATTTAAGAGTATATCTAAAAATGGAAATTTGAGCGATATAGGATAACCTGTAATAGATGGTTGTTTACACGATGTATAGATTTTTATAGTCTTGCAAAGGAGTCTTAAGGATTTCTTTTGCAAGACTTTTATTTTAAAAAAAATTAATTTTAAGGGGATGATAAGAATGATAATAGAAAGTAAAAGATTAATATTAAGAAATTGGGAAGATTCAGATATTCAAGATTTAGTTGAAGGATTAAATAATATAAATGTGTCAAAATGGATGACTTCTGTTCCATTCCCATATACAGAAAAAGATGCTAAAAATTTTATAGAACATATAAAAAAACAAGATGAAAATCATAAAATTTCTTTAGCAATTGTATTAAAAGAAAATAACAAAGTAATAGGTGGAACAGAAATTAGAAATATAGATAAAAGAAATGGTACAGCAGGTGGAGGTATATGGATTAATGAAAAATATCAAAAAAATGGATATGGAACTGAAGCATTTTGTATAAGAAATAGATATATTTTTAATGAAATGAATTTAAGAAGAATTGAAAATGGTTATTTTAAAGATAATGAAAAATCACATAAAATGCAATTAAAATTAGGATATAAAGATGAAGGAATAAAAAGAAAGAAATTTTTATGTATGGCAACAAATGAATATGTAGATGAATGTATAACAGGATTATTAAAAGAAGAATTTATAGATATTTATAAATAAAAGGAAGTGGTGAAATGAATGAAATTATAATTAGAAATGTAGAACTAAAAGATTTAAAATCTGTATCAGAAATTACAATTAGAGGTTGGCAAACAGCTTATAGAGGAATTGTAGATGATGATTATTTAGACAGTTTAAGTATTGAAGAAAATTATCAAAAGCGAATTAAAGATTATAAGGAAAATGGTTTTATTGTAGCAGAGCAAAATGGAGAAGTAGTCGGATTTTGTAGATATAGAATTGGAAATAATTATCAGGCTGAATATCCAGAGGTGGATTGTGAGTTATGTGCTTTATATGTAAAGCCTGAAGAAAAAAGAAAAGGTATAGGTAGAGCTCTTGTAAATTATGTTAAAAATGAATTTAAGAAAGCTAAGTTAAATAAAATGATTATTTGGTGCTTTAAGGAAAATTATTTATCTAGAACATTTTATGAAAAAATGGGTGGAATATATTGTGGAGAAACAACTTGTATAAGAGGAAATAAAGAATATGTTGAAGTAGGATATATATATGATTTAGAAAGTGAATTGGAATTAGTATTTCCAACAAAAGAACACAAAAAACAAGTAGAAGAATATTTAAAAGAATTTTTTGATAATGGGGAGTTTGAAATTGCAGGAGATGGTGGCTTAGACAGAATTCAAGATTTTGATGAATGGTTACAAAAAGTTCAAAATGATTTATCTGAAGATAATATTGAAGATAGTAGAATTCCTGCTACCTTATATTTGACAATCAGAAAATCAGATAAAAAAATAGTAGGAAATGTTCAAATAAGACATAAACTTAATGAAAAACTATTACTTTATGGTGGACATATAGGAGATAGTATTAGACCATCTGAAAGAAGAAAAGGATATGCTACTGAGCAAATAAGATTAGCATTATTAAAATGTAAAGAATTAGGTATAGATAGAGTTTTAATGGATTGCGATAAAAATAATATAGGATCAGCAAAAAGCATTATAAGAAATGGCGGGATTCTTGAAAATGAAGTTTTAATTGATAATGAATTGGTACAAAGGTATTGGATTAGTTTAAAAAAAAGATATGCTAATAGATACGAATTTCAAGATAGTACAATTTATAAGAAAAGATCAATTAAAAGTGATGAATTTACAGGAGATATTTGTTATTATAAGTTTAATTCAGTAAATAAAAAAATTTATATACCTAATGGTACTTGTATAATGGATAATGATTATGAATGGCTAGAGTTTTATGATTATAATTCTAAAATTAAATTATCAGCTTTATATAATCAGAATAAAGAAATAATAGAATGGTATTTCGATATTACCAAAGTAATTGGAAAAGAAAATGGAATACCATATGAAGACGATTTATATTTAGATGTAGTTGTAAATCCTGAAGGAGAAATAATTTTATTAGATGAAGATGAATTAAAAGCAGCATTAGATAGATTAGAAATTTCGAAAGAAGATTATAATATGGCATATAATGAAGCTAATATGTTAATGAATAAATTAAAAGGAAATAAATGTGAATTAGAAGCTTTTACAAATAAATATTTAAATGAAATGAGGGAAGAGTAATGCCAAAATTTATAATGATAGTTGATCCACAAGCAGTAGGGAAAATGACTGTTGGGCAAGAATTAGCTAAAATAACAAATTTAAAATTACTACATAATCATATGACAATAGAATTATTAACCAAGATATTTGATTATAGTAAAGAAGCATATACAAAACTTAATTTAAATTTTAGAACACAAATATTTGAAGAATTTTCTAAGAGTAATGAATATGGATTGATTTTTACTTGTTGTTTTGATTTTGATGTAAAAAAAGAATGGGAAATAGTAGAAAAATGTAGAAATATATTTAAAGAAAAAGGTGAAGAATGTTATTTTATTGAATTAGAAACAACATTAGAAGAAAGAATAAAAAGAAATAAAACAGATAATAGATTAGCTCATAAACCTTCAAAAAGAAATTTGGAATGGAGCGAGAATGACATTATTAAATCAATAGAAAAACATAGGTTAAATTCTAATCCAAATGAAATACCATTTGAAAATTATCTAAGAATTGATAATACAAATATATCTGCAGAAGAAACTGCAAAAATGATAAAAGAAAAATTTAGTTTATAGAAAGAGGTGGATATAACATGAAATATTTTAAGAAATTAATAGGAGATAGAATATATCTTGCACCAAAAGGTATATCTGAAGAAGAAATTGAAAAATTTACAGAATGGATGAACGATTTTCAAGTAACGGATTATACAGGAAGAACTAGTCAAATAACAACTTATGGTGGCGAAAAACAATATTTAGAAAATGCAGTAAAAGATGCTAATAATAGAAGTTTTAATATTGTAGAAATTGAAACAGATAAACTAATAGGAACAGTTGGTCTAGAACATTTTAATTGGGTTGAAAGAAGTGCAGTTTTAGGTATCTTTATAGGAGAAAAAGATTTTAGAAGCAATGGATATGGAACAGAAGCAATTAAAATAATATTAGAATATGGATTTAAATATCTAAATCTTCATAGCATAAGATTGGATTTGTTATCAATTAATGAAAGAGCTCATAAATGTTATTTAAAATGTGGATTTAAAGATACAGGAGCAAGTAGAGAACAAATATTCTTGAATGGAAAATATTATGATAAACTACATATGGACATACTTGAAAATGAGTTTGAGGGTACTTATATTAGAAATAAAAATATACAATAGGAGATGATATTAATGGAAAAATTAAAAATAATACAACCTACCATAGATGAATGGTCCAAAATAAATGAATTAGCAAAACAAGTTCATAAATTACATATAAACTGGAATTCAGATTTATTTTTAGATGTAGAAGAAGTTATTTCTATGGAAAGATTAAATAAATTATTAGAAACTGATAGTATATATGTTGCAAAAGTTAATGGTGAAATTGTTGGTTATATAATAATAGATATAAAAGAAAAAGATAATGGTTTTATGAGGTATAGAAAATTACTGAGTATAGATACATTATGTATTGATGAAGATTTTCGTGGACAGGGTATAGGAACAAAAATACTGGAATTTGCTAAAAATATAGCAAAAGAAGAGAATTGCACAGATATGCACTTGACAGTAAATCCAAATAACGAAAATGCAATTAAAGTATATGAAAAATTTGGTATGAAAGTTTATAATTTGTCATATATGATGAAATTATAGAATTTGTAGAAATATATGTATTTTTGCTAAAAGATGTGATAAAATATGCACCAAGGAGTGATAACAACATGAAAATATATGTATATCTAGATGAAAGTCGGATCAATTCATAAAAATAGTAAAACGAGATATTTTGCAGTAGGTGGATATTTTTGCTTTGAAGAAGATAGAGTGAAGATTAGAGCAAAATATAAAAAAGAAAATTTAAAACTAAAGAAAGCAAAGAAATTAGACTTGGATACTGAAATAAAGTCATATGATATGACTGAGGATGAAAAAATACAAGTTTTTAACAAGATACAAGATATTGAAACTTTTCATGGTTGCGTTAAGGTATTTGATAAAAAATATATGAAAAAGGAAATAGTTGATTCAAATATATTTTTTAATTATGCAGTAAAAGTTTTAATTCAAGATTGCATACTACCAGAACTTAACTTGCAAGAAAACGATGAGCCAATAGAGTTTATTATAAGTATAGATAATAGAAATATAAGAGTAGGAGAATTGAACAATCTAGAAATATATTTAAAAACTGAATTTTGTATTTATGATGATGATTTCAAAATTACATATTATGATTCTAAATCAAATTATGGAATTCAATTAGCAGATTTAACTGTTAATA
>CALVXM010000043.1 GCA_944371305.1 uncultured Bacilli bacterium
AAAATAAAAAAAGCTGAAATTGGTTAAAATTTCAACTTTTTGGTGCAGATGGCCGGAATCGAACCGGCACGGATTATTCAACCGCAGGATTTTAAGCTATTAAAAAAGCTTATTATATAGTATCTTTTAATATTATTCTGTACCATATCGTCTTGAGGAAAATGCTGACATAATAGGTATTTTCCTCATTGTAAGCCAGTGTATAAGTCAATTATATAAAATTTATATTTTTATTATAGTTCATTAGAACTACATTAGAACTTTATAATAGTATGCCACTATATAGTCTTAATCTTGTTATATCTCTAATAATATTTTACTTATCATATATTAAATTTCATTTTACAAAATTTTTATCTTCCTCTATCTACTTTTTTATCAATAAAAAATAATATATTTTTCACTTGATTTTTTATACTATTTATTATATAGTATCTAACATAGAAAATGAGATAAGCAGAGTGTGTTGCCACCTTACATACACAGTTCAGCTGTGAGAAAGCGAGGTGGTGCTATGGAAACTATATTATTACAAATAATATTTCTACTATTCTCTGGATTAGTAGTAGTTACTATCATAGCTATTGCCTTGATTATTGCATTAGTGATAATTTTGAGCAAATAAATAAAATAACCATTCTGCTTGGACGATAGAATGGTTATTTAAACTTATCTATTGGCAACCACTTTGTGGTTCTCATTTTCTATATTTATTATACTCTACAATTATATGTTTTGTCAATTTTTATTTCAAATTTTTTCATCTAACCTGATATCCCTTTCCTATCATATAAACTATCATGCATCTGCTAATAATTTTATATATAACTTCCTAGTATTTTCAATTTTAGATTTATAGTCATCATATTCACTTTTGCTAATTTTTTGTCTAATTAAAAGCATCATTGCTGTATGTAATCTTAGTTCTATTTCATATTCTAATCTTGCTTTCAATAATCTTTTTTTACTAAAATATTCAAATAGGTAGATTCCACCTTTTTCAAAAGATTGTTTCAATTCTATAATTTCTTCAAGAACTGTTTGATTCATATAATACACCTCTACTAATATTTTAGGTATATCAAAACAGTTTTTTTATGTAGTCATATTCTTCTATATCTTCTACAATCCACTTTTCCTCTCATATATGTAACTAGCTTTTCTCCTCTTATTAAATTTTCTTTTTGTTTTTAGTAAAATGCCATATATATAAAATACATTTTTCTTTCTCCTGTATCAATTTTTATTAACTATTCATTACTTTATCAAATTCGTTACACAAACTAATAATGTAACCATATTTTTTCAGTGTTTTTTTCCAATTATCTTTTATATTTTCAATTCCATAGTATATTCCAAGTAATCCACCTGTGCAAGCTGCAACTGTATCTGTATCTTCTCCCAAATTTACAGCTTTAAGTATAGTTACATTATAATCATTTGAATTTAGAAATAGCCATAATGTAGTTTCTAATGTACTTACCACATAACCACTTGATAATATATTTTCTTCATCTACATTTTGTATATTTTCTTTTAAAATCCTGCTATACCTTTCAATAGTCTCACTATTAAACATACTATAATCTAGTTTCTGTATATTATTATATGCTTCACTCTTATCTTTTCCTTTTAGTAATTCTAATACAAAATGCACATATATATAACACCCTAATATACTAACTTCATGTGCATGTGTTATTGAAGACACTTGTTTTACTATATTATAAATTTCTTCTTTAGCTGTAATATGTTTATAATAAATATAATATGCAATAGGTAATATTCTCATAAGTGAACCATTACCATTACTATATTCATCAGTTTCTCCACAACTACTTGCATCATCTAATTTTAATTCATATTTAGCAAGTGCTTGTAATGTTGTTCTTCCAATATCAAATGTTTCATTAGTTGCTGTATATTTTGCATTTCTAAACCAATCTAAAAAATTACTGGCCATTATATTAGCATCTATTGTTTTTGTACTTATTATAGCATCCATTGTTGCTAATGTCATTGAAGTATCATCTGACCAAGTTCCTGCTGGCAGATTATATGTTCCATACCCTATCATATCTGTGATAGGACATCTTCTTAATTCTTCTCTTGATTTAAATTCTGCTGGTACACCTAGTGCATCTCCAATGGCAAATCCTATTATTCCACTACTTGATTTCATTTTTTCTAGAAAAGTATTATTATATAGCCTAATTGTATTTTCATCTAATTTTCCATTGTAATATTTATCTAATACTTTTTTAAATATTTCTTCATCTGGTTCTACTAAATGAAATAAGGTCATAGATGAACATAATTTTAAATTATCTGGAAAACCCATTATAGATAAAATATCATTTGATTTTAGTTTTAATAATTCATTACTTATCTCAATCAGATTATTATGCAAATATTCATTATTCAAATATGCTTCTGCTTCATCTGCATTTTGTATTGAGTAATATTGTGCTGTTCCACTATGACCTAATCCTTTAATTTGTGGAAATATGTACCATATCCAGTGACTTTCTTTTCTTCCATTTTTAATTTCTGCCAATGCTGTGTTATAATCTCTTTCTTGTGCTTTTACAAATCTATCTAAATCAAAATCTTTCATACAATAAAATTCTCCTATCATTAATGAAAATATTTTATTATTTTTGCTTTCCTTATATCATTATAATCAATAATTTTCATTTCATATAAATTTTTACAATTTATTTTAAAACCAATTTTTGTTTCTATACTATTTAATCTGTTCTCATCTATTGTTGTAAAAAAAATTCCATCTCTATCTTTAACCAGTCTTATAAGCCAATCTTTTAATCTTCTATCATCTAAATTACTCATAGATAATTCATAGCTAGCACTTTCATACTTTTTTTCTAATAAATGAATGCAATATTCATCTAATTCTTTACATATATGTGGTGTGAATGAATATCTCCCATAATAATAGAATGATTTATGAGGTTTAAATTTTACTTTTCTATTACAGTATGGGCATATAACATTAAAAATTTTTTTGGAACTAGGTCTTATATCTTCTAGTTTAAATTCCCCATTATGTTTATAGTCCCAATATTTTTCAATTTCTTTCCATTTTCCTAATATACTTTGTTCTTTTTTTTGCTCTCTCAAATTTTCTAATGTTTTTAGTTTTAATTTATTAAAATTAAAATCTTGTAATTTCATAATATCTTTGTCATATGTATTATTAATAAAATCAATAATTGCATTAATAGCATTATCAATATTATCATATGTTCTATTGTAATTATAAAAATAATAATCACAATCAATTTTCTCTAATCCAACTTCTCTGACTCTAAATACTGTTATATTATGTTCTCTAGCCAATTTATTCTTATCTGAATCATCTATTTGTTTCCATTTATTTATATGCCAATGAAATCCATCATACTCAATGGCAAGATTTAATTCTGGAATAAACAAATCAAATTCTGAATTTAAAGTTAACCAGTCAAACTGTTTTCCTCTTATAGTTGTTGGAAAAATCTCCTTAATGTAAGTATAAATATATTGTTCTGGTCTAGATGTTTTTAATAATTTACACAAATAACTTATTTCATTCTCTAAATTATCAATATTTTTTTCTTTCATTATCATGTCTCTTTTCTAAACATATTTTATTTTTGATAATACAATTATTTCATATAATCATTAAATTATTACTTTTATCATATTGTATCATTAAATTAACCTTTATTCAATTTCTGTGCCTATTTCTTCTATCTCTCCCTTTTCATGTTCATTATTTTTTAGCATATATTTATCTATTTCTTTTTCTAATTCAGGATATACTTTTTTAATTTCTTCTGCTAAAATTCTTCTATATTTCTCATATGCTAATTGTTCACCTTTTCTTCCTTTAATTTTTTCTAATTCTTCATCATAATTAGTCAAGTGATGTCTAATATAACTAACCATCCATCTTTTTTTTACTTCTTCAGGCACATTATCTACATCATTATATATTTCCACATATTCAAAATATCCTTGAAAATCATGTAAATAGCCAGCATTTTCATATTCATAAAAACTGTAATCATCATCATATTCATAATCATCTATATACATTTTTTCAACTTTTGGATGTTCCTTAAACCATTTTCTTTTATATTCTAATGTTTTAACTTCCAATTCTTCTATTGATATTCTTTTTACTAAAATAGAAAATTCATCAACCAATTTCATTGTTTCATTCTCCATTTTTTTAATTTTTTCTTTTTTGGTTTCTTGTGCCCTCTTAGCACTCATTTTTCTCTTATTGGCTTCTTCTTTTAATTTTTCAAACTTTTTAGTCTTTTCTATTCTTTTTATATCTTTTAAATCATATAACTTCATTGGGCTAGCACAAGAGAAATAAGGATTTCTTACTTCTTTATATTCTAACTTTTCTAGCAACCTATTAACCATATTAGGGGTCCATCCTCTTTTACTCAACAAACCTGTTACCGTGATATATTCCTTCTTTTTTTTATGAGCTTTTGATATAGCTTTTGATTTTGCTCTTTTTGAACGTGTGGAAATACTTTTTTCTATTCTTTTTGCTTTTTTAGGGAATAACATTTTGTATTTCTTCACACAAGTATTGAAATGACTTCTACTTATTCCTATTCTTTCTATATACTCTTTTATTGTTTGTGTTATTGTTGATTTTGCATATCCTTCTACTATTTTTATTATATCTTCATTTGTATATTTTTTTACATTACTTTTTTTCATTTTTTTCTTCCTTTCATATTTTTTTATTTTCTCAGACAAATTTCTTTATTAAATTGACTTTTTTAATATTTTACAGTAATATATTTATATGAGCATTATTAAAAGAACTCATTAAAGAGTTTTTTATATTGTCTTAAATAGCTTTGGTCTCACGCCTGAGAAACTTGTGGCCAATGCTATTTTTATTTATTCTTAAAACTCAATTACTAGGTTTGGTCTAATATTTGTGCTTGTAATTGGTTTATTTTTTTACTAAAATTTTCTTCTGCTAATTGTAATTTATCATATTCTTTAATAATTCTTTTTCTTTCTTTATCTGTTAGTTTAGCAATTCTTATCAATGCTAATTGTTCCTTAGTAAATCTTAAATTTGCTATTTTATTTTCAGGTTTTATTTGTAGAAATATATCTTGTATTGATTTTGCTTTTTTACACATTATATATATGTATTTACTATCTATATTTGTATCTGTTACTCTTACAATTAAAACTGTCTCATTGTAAATATATCTTTCTTCTGGATCCTCATCAACATATACTATATCAAGCTTGTCTTTTGGAGAAAAGATAGGAAAGATTATATCGCCTTTTTGCATATAATTTATATTTTTATTATATTTTCTACTAATCTCAATCACATTACAATTATCATCTACTTTGTGATTTTTCACATATTCTTTAATTTGTTTCCAGCCTAATATTTTTACTTCTTCTTTATTTAAAAAATCATCAAAATTACTATTTGATTTATCTCTATTATTTATTGCATTTTCAATATTTCCTTTTAGTTTTGTTGTTGAATATCCTTTAAATATGTATGCAATATCTTTTAATCTATACAATTCTTTATCTAACATATCTTACCTCCAATTTTTCTTTTGTTATATGTTATAAAATAAGTTATTTTTTTACTTATTTTTATTGTACCATATTTTTTTCATTCTGTGAAGACCTTTTTTTGAATTTCTTAAAATGCAATACAATATCTATTTTATTGCATTTTCAATTTTCCTACTTTTCATTGATATTTCAATACTTTGCTTGATTTTTGTATATAGATATTTTAAGAAAATGTATTAAAATGGGCTCCCATATTGTATAAAATGCGTTACAATGATAGTAATAGGAGGTGTTTTTAGTGAATTTTGTTCAACCAATCAGAGATAAAAATAAGTTAGAAGAAATCAAAAAAGAATTAAAAAAAAATGGTACAAGAGATTATATGTTATTTAATACTAATATAAATACATGTATTAGAATATCTGATTTGTTAAAATTAAATTATGATGATATTAGAAATAAAGATGGTAGTATGAAATCTCATATCTCTATAATTGAAAAGAAAACAAAAAAGAATAAGAAATTCCCAATTACAAATGGTTTATTTGCTGAATTGGACAAATACACAAAAAATATGTATGCTGGAGAATATCTGTTTAAAAGTCAAAAAGGGAATAATAGACCTATTACTGCTTCACAAGCATATAGAATAATTGTAACTGCTGGTAATAATGTTGGTCTTACTGAAATTGGTACACACACTATGCGAAAGACTTTTGGATATCATCATTATCAACAATATCATGATGTAGCATTGTTACAAGAAATATTTAATCATTCTAGTCCAAGCATTACACTTAGGTATATTGGAATAAGTCAAGATGAAATTGATAAATCTTATTATAATTTTAGTTTATAATAAATATGGTGTAGAAGTTTTAATATTTCTACACCTTTAAATTCTACAAAATATATACACATTTTAAATTCTACAATATCTTTTTTATTCTTTTATTATAGCTGTTTCTAATCTACCATTTTTAGCAACATTTATTTCTAAGACATTCTTTTTATCACTATTTGTGTAATAATAATCATCTCTATATAAGAAGAGTATTGCATCTGCATATTTGATAATTTCTGATGAATATCCAAAATCTTTTAGTGTGGGTCTTGGGTCTTGTCCTGCTTTAAATCTTATATCTGGTTCTTTTGATAATTGGCTAGTAATTAAAATAGGAATATCTAATTCTTCTGCTAGCTTTTTCAATGAAAGACCTATATTTGATAAGTTCTTCTTTTGGCTAGTTACTTCATCTGTTGAAATTAGTTGTAAATAATCAATTACTACTAAACCTATATTTTTTTCTTGCTTTAATCTTATACACTTCTTTCTAATATTTTCTACTGAAATTGCAGGTGTATCATCAATAAAAAAGTATGTATTTAACAAAACACTATCAATAAAGTTATTCCATATGTATTCCTTAGACATTTCTAAACTAAATATAGCAACTGGTACTTTTTCTTTTTGTGCAACATTTATAGCAATATTAAATGCAAGGCTTGATTTTCCCATATTGGGTCTTCCTGCAATAATATTTAAAGTTGAATTGTGAAGTTTTTTTGTTATTTCATCTAAATTTAATATATCATTCATTTCTAATTCTCCTCATCATAAAACTTTATTTTTCTAATTATCATTTAATTTCGTCATATTCTTTTTTTAATTCTAAAATGTTTATATCTCTTTTGGTTAATCCTGCCAATTCTAATCCTTCTGTCGTATAAAAATTTAATGAAAGTTCATTTTCCTTTTTTATGTATTCATAAACTTGTAAAAATAAGTCAATTCCTATTTGTTCTTTCATTAAACTACTAACCCCCTTTAAAATTCTTTTATTTTCTTTTAATTCTCCTTCACAATACTCCCAACTATCATAATCAAAAATATTATCAAAATATAAATTTCCTTCGTCTGATACTAAATATCCTGTTCCTCCCATATCAGATCCTTTATCTAATAATTCTTGAAAATTGTCTTTCCATGTAAGTAAGTTATCTAAAACAAAAGGAACTCTTTTATTATCTAAAACTGCTCCCTCAAAAAATGGAGAATCAGAAGTGGAAATTAATAAATCTCCTTTTTTAAAGGGTGTAGGAATATTTAAACATATCATATTAATATCTAAATATCCACTTTCTATATCATATATATTTACTAATTTTAAATGCCTATCTTTATCAACTAAATATTCTTCCCTAATTTCATATTTATTTTTATTGCTTGATATTGTCCTTTTTCTAATTGCAAAACTTAAAATTTCTTTTTCTTCGTCTTCTTTTATATCTTGTTTTATTAAATCTTTTACTTCTTTTAAAGTTTTATAAACATCTCTATACTCATATTTTCCTTCAATAATTCCATTATCATATATATTTTTACAATAATAATTATATGTGTAAATTACATCTTGTTCATCTGTTCTTAGGATATCTACTAAATTTTCTATTCGTTCTATTTCTCCTTGTACCATTTCTTTTACTGTATCATAATTTTGAGGTCTATATTTTTTAATCATTTTCATATCAGGATAATCTGCTATTAATTCTTTATATGCACATATTTTTTCTTCAACTGACATTTTTTTATTTCTATAAATTAATACTGCTATTTCCAATGTATTAAATTGATGCTTTATTTTTCTACAATATTCTTGTATTGCTTTTGAGTTTATTAATTTGTATGTATCCGTTTTATTATTCCTTTTTTATTTTCTAAATCTTGTATTTATTTTAATTTGT
>CALVXM010000044.1 GCA_944371305.1 uncultured Bacilli bacterium
ACCTGCTTTTATCCAATCAGCTAATGGAACACGATTTTTTGATTCGTTTTCGCTACCCTCTAACAATTGAAGATTAGGTAATGTGTTTCTCATTTCTTTCCATTTAGAAATTTGCGTTTCACTTAATTTAGTAGAGTCTAAATCGTCAAAACTAACATAAGGGTGAACATGATCTTGATGGAATTTAATTTGTCCTAACTTTAAATCAGGATACAATAAAGTTAATAAATAAAATGTATAAAGCCCTTTTTCACGATCCATATAAGATGTAACGTCCTCTTTTGTTATTTTAAATTCTCTATCTCCTACTAAGTGTACACCATCAAAAATACTTGTATTAAATGTTTTCTTAGCACAGTTATATTTATCAATTGCAGCTCTTGTATTGGTTAATGCTGAATTAGATGCAACACCATAAATGTTTTTCAAAAACGATATTGCCAGGTATATTCTTAACCCATCAACACTATCTTTCTTATTAGAACCGCCTTTATAAATATAGTATATGTAGGGAATAATGGCATTGTAAGATAGAATATTATCATTTGAATATCCTAGCTCTACTAAAGAATCAACTGCCTTTTCGATTGATTCTGATATCTGTTGAAAATTATCTCTAATAAATTCAATTTTTTCTTTTTTAAATGATTCTACTTTCATATTCACTGGTGCACCTGATAACACTAAACAAGTTCTCATTATGAAATCTTTGGAAAAATTAAATTTGTCTCCTTTGTTATTGATTTTCTTTATTAACTTTTCAATTACTTCTCTTCCACCATTCCAGTCTAATAACATAGTTGAAAACAACAAATCTGGTTTAGATAATGGTGTTCCACTTGAATTTAATCTTACGAATATATTTAGTACATCATCATAATCTGTATCTTGTATTGTTAAATAATGAATAATTGGCGGATTCTCCAAATTAATCATTTCCCAGAATTTTGTTAAATTATTTATTTGATTATCTGTTAGTTTATTAGTATTTGAATAATTGATTATCTCCGACAATTTTTCAAATTGTAAAACTTTTGAAACTTCAAACCATAAGTTATCTTCCGGTACTTTCGTTACATCAAAAAATTTAAATAATGGAATCTTATTATCTTCTTCATCATCAACTAATCCTAGTGCATCCAAATTAAAAAATAATTTTTTTTGAGGAAAAGCAGAATCCGAACTCCACCATAAATATGGTAATTTATAAGCTAATGATCCTTGCAATCCTATATAAAGTGAAGATAACCTTTGTTGTCCATCAAGTACAATATAATAACTATCATAATTAGAAGCTATTTCAGAAGCTTTTTTATTATCTTTATTATCTCGTTCGTGAAAGTCTTTAATAAAATCATATAAAACGAGTTCATTATCATTTATATCCTTCTTTGTAGTCTTCCAAAACAATAATGTCCCAATAGGATAACCTACAAAAATTGATTCAAAAAGTTTTTCAACCTGTTTTTCCTTCCAAACAAAACCTCTTTGGATTTCAGGCAAATACATTTCCTTATTATTAATCTTTGTTATAACTTCTCTTATTGATATAGTTTTATATTCCATTTACACTTACACCTACCTACAAATAATTATAACATAAATTCGGCAAAAATTGACTTTTTGCCCCTAATTAAGCCTACAAAATTCCCGAGTTTGACAATTAATAAATATAAAAAAGGGGCTGTCGTGAAACGAATTAATTAGTTTCTTGACAGTCTCTTTTTTATTTCATTAATTCTTCAACTATTTTATACATTTCTGTATAAGGATTGGCCTCTACAGTTTGAAGTTTTTTACTATTTTGTTTTTGATATTTTTCAAGTTTCTTGGAATTTTCTATTGCTGTATTTATTTTATCTTTTATATCTAAATAAATATTACAATTTTTTTCATATTTAGGATAATGTCTCTTTAATCTTTCAATTACATCATTACTACTGATCATCGCAGTTGTATATTCATAATGTAATAAGAACCATAACTCTACACATGGTGCAGACACTATTGGGATTATATTATTATATTTTGCCAATTTAATTGCTGCTTCAATTTGTATATTTTTTTCTGGTTTCATATCTGCATCAAATATACAATATGCTTTATCATCTTCTAATAAATCTAACGACAAATCTTGTACTTTTTGAACAGTTTGTTTTACTAAATTAACTGGATCAGTTTCGTTTCCGGGAACTGGTTTTATTATGTAGTCTTTATCTCTACCTGAAAAATTACTCAAATAATTTTTTTCTGTTTTATTTTCTCCTTCATATGCTACTAATACTACTCTTTTCGATTTACGATTATGATTATTTCTACTTCTGTCTCTACTCATATTAAACTACTTCAAAGAATCAAAATTATTTTCTAAAAATGGAATAGCTCCATATCTACCTAACAAATATCCCTTTTCAACATTTTCTGTTTTTCTAACAGAAAAGTCATCTAACGGATAAATTGTAGTAGAACCATCTTCTGAATTTTTTTCCGTAAACCATATTTGATCTCTACGTAGCAACTCAAGATCTAATAAATTAGTATCATGTGTATTAAAAATTAATTGTGCTCCCTTTTTATTTATTTCTAAATCATTAAATATTTCTACAATATATTTTACTATAAATGGATGCAAACTTTTATCAAATTCATCTATTATTAATACTTTTCCATTATCTAACACATCTTTAAGAACAGGAATAAAAGAAAATATTACTTGAGTACCTAACGATTCCTCTGAAATGTCAAATTCGTATTCATCACCATTTACTATATGTTTAGTATTAACTTTATACATTGGTGTATTAACTGGAATAAAAGATTTAACTATATCTGGAATTGTTCTTAATTTATCTTCGGTCATTTTTTCTTCTATAATCTTGTAACCTTTTATATTAAAATCTGCTTTTTCTAAAAAATTTAACGCAAAATTTTCTAATTTTTTATCTTTGTCATTATAATACATGTTATACGAATAATTATTTACTTGCTCATGAGACATTACAATACCTAATTTTTCTGTCAAAAAATCAAAAGCGGGTTTTGTTTTCTCATAATTCCAGTTAGTTGCAGTTGCAACAAAAAATTTGTTTGAAGTGTTTTTTTTCTTTAAATCATTAAGAAATTTTTCATCACTTGAATTAAATGAATAATTATCAATATTTTCACGAGCAAATATTTTTACCGGTCTACCATTTGGATAATAAGTTAAATATTCTTCATAAACATTTTTGCTATCTGCCTTAAACCCATACAAATATCTTATTCCATCCACTAAAAATTTTATTTCAAATTCACTTGGCTTATTTACAGTTTCCTTATCTAATTTAAACGAAACAATTGGAAGCAAAACATTAGGTGCAAAAAAATTAGAATGTTTTATCATACTACTAACCATAACTAAAATTTTAAATAAATTAGTTTTTCCTGAAGCGTTCGCTCCATATATCGCAGTCATTTTTAAAATTTTTTCATTATTTATTTCAACATAATTGTCCTTCAATGTATTATCAGATGATGCAATCATAGTAAAAGTATTTTTATCTTTAAATGATAAAAAATTTGTAACACTAAATTCTATAAGCATAATCTCATCTCCTCTAATAGTATCATATGCACATTTTGATAAAAAATCAATGCTTTTCGCAATTTATTTCTTGATTTTTGCGTTTTTTTCACAAATTACGATATTTAATTGTTGATTTTAACCATTTTCGTGATATAATGCTTATGAGGAATAAAAAAAGAAACTATAGCACAGTTTCTCCTCATGTGTATAAGACTACACATAAATCTACAAATAGGATTTGCATCCTCATAAATAGTATACCATATATTTTCACTTATGGAACAATTTCTTTTTTTGAGAGTGTAAATCAAAATTAAAGAAAGGAAGTGTTATTATGGCTATAGTAAAAGCAATACATCAAACATCAACTGGAAAAAATGATTTATTCATTAACACAGGTAATCATCATAAAATGACTCTTAATCAGTTTGTAAAAAAAATAGAGAGCGGTACATCTGTATATAGTGATAAGTATTACATAAAACATGATAGTAGCGGCAAAACTCCTGTTTCAAAACCAAATGGCAGTATAAAAGATAATTTAGAATAAAACTTAAGTAGTCTTATACATTAACATCAACTTAAAATGTTGATGTTTTTTTGATCTCCTTTCATACTCAAAAAGTAAATAACGACACTATTATATTTAGTTTGATTAATATTATTTAAATTGAAAACCAATCTCTATTTAAAAACGATTTTTTTAAATTTAATTATTAAAAATAATTTCACCTAATTCAGTAAAATATCGTACCCAAATCGTACCTAAAACAAAAATAACGGTAGCTATACCTTACAAACCCTTATAAATTGGGGTAAAAAAATGAAGAAGCTCTCGCTTCTTCTTCAGGGGGTTTGTTAGATACGCATTCAAAATTAATCGTGAATGCATATCAGCACAGCGTTTATAGCTATGCTATATAAAGCATATTATTTTTTTGCATTTTTGTCAATTGGTAAAATCAATTTTTGA
>CALVXM010000045.1 GCA_944371305.1 uncultured Bacilli bacterium
CCGTCGTGCTGCCGTCTTAGTCTTGCGGACAACAGGATTATTCCCTATATTTGCACAACCCGGTCGCGTGCCCGAATGGTCAGGGGACGGTCTGCAAAACCGTTGACGGCGGTTCGATCCCGCCCGCGACCTCGCTGGTTTGCTGCAATTTGTTTGTCCGGCGCGGGACCGTGAGGCATGCGCCGGAATTGTCAATGCCGTAATATGCTAAGCCATGGACTATATGAACGGGAAGCCGGTGATGGCGAGATCAGACTCCGGCTCCGGAAAGCACAGCTCCTGCCAAACGGGTAGGATAAACCTTTTCATGGACTTCGACAGCCTGAAGTCCATGTGGGACAGGATCGGGATGAGAAGGGACAAGGAGGACGTGGAATGATCTCCGAGATTTATCAATGATTATCCCTTCCGTCCCTTGTTTTTACGGATAAAACAGCTATATTTGCACTGCGTATGTACATGGGACGCGCAGTGCAATCACGGCGTCCCGAAACGGAAACACGGACGTGGCACTCCAACTGCCACGGGAAGAAATATCAATTGGGCGGGAGCCCTAATGTAGAGTGTCTGATTCGGGTGGTTGGAGCCCCGGTCAGGCACTTGAATTATATCCTTATGAAATCCAGGAAATTAAAGAAAGTCCTTATCCGAGAGGAAATTTACGCGATTACAGGAGATACCATTGACGCAATCATTCTCGGTCAACTGATTTATTGGCAAGAACGGGTAAATGACTTTGATAAGTTCATAGCCGAGGAGAAAGAAAGGAAGTCTGAGGACGGCATTATTGCCAATATGGAGTTCCGGAACGGCTGGATGTATAAATCAGCGAAAGAGCTTATAGACGAGTGTATGCTGTCAATCTCCGAGGTTACGATGAGGCGACACATAAACGGACTTATAGAAAAGGGCTATGTCTTTTACCGAAACAATCCGGACAACAAATGGGACAAAAGGTTGCAATACAGAGTAAATCTTGATTTCATAATCGACAGAATAAAGATCATCGGATATGATGGATTGTCAGGATATACATCATTCGACAATGATTCGGAACCGAAGCATCAAAATGAAGGTTCGAGAAAACAAAATGAAGATTCATACCTTCAAAATGAAGGAGTAATATCAGAGATTACTAACAAAGATTACAAACAGAAAACAGAAAATATGTGTTGTATTTCTAACGAAATACCCCACATAAAAGAGCGGAATGATAATAAAAAATCTTCAGATTCTTCTTTGCCTTTAGGTGGGGATGATAGCACAGAAGCCACTGAAGTCCCCAAAAGAAAAGTTGCGCCAAAAGAAAAGGGTGAGACATGGCGCGAGAGCTTCGACGAATATATGAAGCTGGTCAGGGAGGGGGCCGCGGCACTAAAGGCGGATGCAAACTTCCGTGCGGAGGTCGAGCGGCTCCAGCCGAACGTTGACTACGAAAAGACGATAGAATGGGGCGTGTCGCAATACTGGGGCACGGAAACCGGCTGGGAGAAGAAGCGCAGGTCGAGGACGAAGAAGATAGACATGAAGGCGACGCTGCGTCAGAACTTCGACAAGAACAGGATTTACAAGGAAAGACAGGCTTCATATTCCCGCGGCTCCCGTCCGAGGGATGTGGACACTCTTCATGTGAATGACGACTGGGCCGAGATTCTGGCCGAGCAGGAACGCAGGATATCTGATGAAAATTAACGGGAGGACGTGTCATGGCTGATGAAAAACTTGTGGGAGACATCATTGAGAAGATAAAGAGACTGTACGGAAACGAAGGCCCGTTTCCGCAGATAAAAAGAGAGGTCATACAAGAATATGTGATGGATGAGGCCATTGCCAGAGTCGAGGCCATTGGAAGAATGCGCAGCAGCACATTCACTATTGACAGATATAACCGGAATGCATACGAGAATGTGATACGTTGGATACACAACGACCCGGAAATGGTGTGCATGGATCCTCGCTCCCGTGAGACTGTCAGGGGGAACCTCAAGGCGGGCCTGTTCATTTCAGGCAATACAGGCAGCGGCAAGTCATGGCTGCTGGACATAATGTCTGTATATGCCAGGATCTGCGGCTTCAGGATGAAGATCGGAGACAGGATAATGTCTCTGTCGTGGACAAACAAGCGTACAGACCGCATATGCGATGAATATTCGGACGGAAATTCTATAATGCAATACAAGGACAGGAAGATAATCGGCTTCCAGGACCTTGGTTCAGAGCCTGTAGAGGCCATGAATATGGGTACAAGGCTTGAGGTCATGCGTTCTATTCTCGAGTCACGTTCCGATGATGACACTCTGGTCACAATAATAAGTTCCAATATGCGGCCGTGTACGGAAAAGTTCATGAACAGATATGGAGAACGGGTGGATTCCAGGATAGCCTCCATGTGCAACTATATCGAACTGTCCGGACCGGACCGGAGGAGGACGGGGTATTTGGATGTTGTGAAATAAATCGTATCTTTGCGGGAGACTGAAAGGATGGAAGGACTTGAGCGCATAAAGGAGGAGAGCAGAGCCCACGGGCTGTGCCGGGACTATTCGGAGCGGTGGGATTCCTGCCGTTCGCTCCGGGAGATGATTGACCTTGCGTGCGGTCCGGACGGGCTGATGTTTCTCGCGAAATGCTGCACGGACGGCTACGGCCCGTCCGAAGGATGGATAGCGGACAACTTCCGGGGCTTCATCAACGGCAGGTACACGAGCGTACTTCACGGGGGCGACGGCACGTTCACTTCCAGGCTCTACTGCTCGCATGAGGGGGACATCACCGTGGACACGACCCTGTGCGGCGTCATCGGCTGCAGGGGCACTGTGCATGTCTCCCAGAACAACATCTGCAGGATATACGCCGACGCCTCGTCCGAGCTGGTGATAGACTGCCCGCATGGGGCAGTCGCGATTGTCATGAGCCCTCTCGGCACCATGCCTGTGCACGGGGAGGGGACGGTGAGATTTATGGACTTAAAATGACTTCATCATGGCAGGTACACAGCAGTACGCCTCGCGGGATTACAAGTTCTACATGCGCCGCTACGGCACTGACGACGATGCGGCCCAGCCGGTCAAGGATCTCGAGGTCGATTTCTCCGGCCTGGTCTGCCAGGAGGCGGCGGGCCTGAGCTCGAAAGGGTCCCCGAAAAACATCTATTACGAGGAATATGCGGAAAGCGAGGAGACAAGGGTCTATATCCCGGATACCGTATGTCTCGATTCCACAGAGATAGAGCTCAAATTCGTCTTTCTCGGAGAGGACAGGAGGGAGACCTACGACTCCTTCTTCGACTATGTCAGCGCAGGAAAGATAAAGTATTGGGACACCGCAAGGAACAGGCTCGTGCATATCGTCCTTGACGCTGCGACCGAGCCGGAGGAGGATGTCCTGAAAGGCGGGACTCACTACATCATAGCCGCATTCACATTCCGGAACCTCTTCGGACGGAGCTACCGATGCGACAATTCAGGCAATGTCATTGGGAACAACTGAAAAACAACAATATATGAAAACTTTGAAAGAAATCCAGGAATGGCTCGATGCCAACACCGTGAACCGTTGTGACGATGATGTGATAAGGGGGATACTCTGCAGACACGGCTTCAGTCCGGAGGATGTAAATGGACTGACGTTCAAGACATCAAGACTGGGTGCGAACCAGATGGTCCACGAGTTCATCAAGTGGCTTGAGGAGGGCAGACCTGCAGGAAAGCCCCATGTGTACCGTCTGTTTCTTGAGAGCGGCGAGGTCCATGACATTGTCGCCGACGACATA
>CALVXM010000046.1 GCA_944371305.1 uncultured Bacilli bacterium
CACTGGAGGAGGTAGATGTTCCCCGACTTGACCTCCAGTGGTGCGGAGATGCCCATCGATGCGCTGCTCTTCTCCTGTCCGTCCGGGTCGACATACTTCCCGGACTTCTCCACCGTCATCGGCAGGGATATTGAGGTGTCGTATTTTCCGAGGTCTCTGTTGAGAAGCACGAGACCGTCCATGCCGTCCCCGATGGCGTCATGCACCTCGTTGATCGCTCCCACAATCGTCTTGTCCTTCGTATTGAGTGACTCGTCGGATGCAGTCTGGAGAACCGTGTCCTCCCTGCTGCAGCCCAGTATCCCGCTCGTGTTTGTTATATTGAACTTTATTGCGGTCGTTTCTGAGTTTACCGCCAAGATTATCTTGGTGCTCTCCACGATTTCCGCATGGACAGCAGTGGTGGATACTCCTTCCTTGTATCCTATTATAACCATTTTCGCATTTATGGCTGCGACAAGGTTCTCCCATCCGCCTATTGCGTCTGATATTGTGGCCGATGCCGGGCTGTCTCCCATCAGGGCCGCCATGTCCACCCTGTATCCTGATTTTTCCAATATCGTATTGTCATCAGGAATTGCCGCCCCGAGAACGTCGAAATTCTGCTTGAGCCCGTCCGCGACCTGCTTCCCGGTGTCCCCGTCACTTATCTGATAAAGTTCCGATGTGTCCATTACTGTTTCCTCCTTTGTCTTGTCCTTGTTGATGTTGTCCTTGTCTTGCTCTGTGCTTTCTGCATCTTCCATGTGTCATCCATTCTCCATATGCCGGACATTATCCAGATGCCTGTGGCATAGCAGGATGTCTCCCCCGGATGGCTGCCGGATGAATACTGGCCTCCCTGGGGCCTTCTGACCCCTATGCCGATGCCTATGCTGAAACCTCCCATGACTATTTCTCTGTTCCCCAGAATATCCTGTATGATGAAAGGTCCGACTGGCTGACGGAGAGCTCCTTCAAGACCACCGGGTTCCACTGCCCGGCCTGGAACGGGAATGCAGTGGACTCATTGTTGTATGGAAGTCTTGCCGTGAGCGCAGCCACGGCGGGGGCACTGTCAGCCTTGGGCATGAGGAATATATAGAAAACATCCCCGTTTCTGTCGAATGTCCCTTGTGCGGTTATCTCCCCGCCTCCAAGGATCTTGTCATTTGTGTACATATCTTCGTCGCTTTAAGAGTTTGTGTCGCTGTCGTTGCCGTTCGCTCCGCTTTCACCGGACGGCTGCTCCCCCGCAGGGAGGATGCCGTTCTGTGCCCGGGCAAATTCCACCTGTCTTCTGGCCGCCTCCTCCGCCTCCCGCTTCATGCGCATCTCCTCATCGGGAGTGGACTCCGTGTTCTTCTGGATTGCGGTCTTGGCAGACAGAATCCCCGAGGACTTCATGGCACCGAGCATGTTGTTGTACTCGTTCTCGCTTCTCGGCATCCATGTCTTGAACTTCGCCGATATGTTCAGCCTGGCGAAGTCTGTCACTGCGCTTTCCCTGGATGCGTCTCCGCTGTTCACGAGTTCCTTTGCAAGCCCCTCCTTGAAGAGCCTGCACATCTTGCTCGCGACATTCTGCCACTCGATGACTCCCCTGCGTGCCTTAACGTCGTCAAGGGACTGCATGAGCTGTATGGCAATTCCGCTGATGTCTCCGGATGTCTTCACGTCCTTTGGCAGCAGGAAAGTAGTGCTTGAGCCTTTCTGTATGCTTTCCTCGAGGGACTGCAGCGTGTCGAACATGCCCTGTGGATCGGGGGCTGACAGATACTTCGCATCGCCCTGGGTCTGGCCCAGACTCGTGTCGTTGAGGATGATTGACCCGGCAATCTGCTTGCCGTCCTCCTCGAAACGGCCCCGGATGTAAAGGATACCCCATCCGTGACGCTTCTGTATGACCATGAAGATGTTGTAGATGACCTCGTACACCTCGATGACGTTCTGCACGTTGTCCCATGCCACAGGTCCTCTCTTGGTCACAAGCGGTATCTCGCTGAACCCGTGACGCACCGGTGTCTCCATTGTCCAGCCGGTCTGCGAATCCTCGTCAGGTCCCGCACTCCGCCAGCGGTACATGTATGTGTCATCATAGCTGTCTATGTATTCGATGCCGTCTTCCTCATAGTAGACGCTCTCGAGGATGCGGTCTCCGTTGTCATCGTTGTGCGGGCACAGCACATATCCCTCCATGAATGACAGCAGGCGGCACTTCACCCTGCCGTTCTTATCGAAGTAGTAAAGGAGGCCCGCATCCCCGCATGACAGCTGGGCATCCACCATCTTGGTGCGCATCCCGTCCTGGTTGCGCTCGGCCCATGCCTGCTTGAACAGAGCGAAGTCCTCCGTCATGGCCCCCGTCGGGTCATCGTTGATGAGCGTGAGCTGCATGCTGTTGCCGCACAGATGGAGCAGCTGCTTGTCCTTGATGATGCGCTGGAACGGGATGGACATCTTCTTGTATTCTATGGTCGCATAGCCCCCGTCGTTGAGCTTCATCGTTATGCACGGTATGTTCTGGTCATAAAGGACCTTGTGGCTCTCCGGATCGAGTTCTGCAAGATACTGCTCCTGGGACACCACAAGCCGCTTAATCCTCGGAAGGCGAGCTGACACCGTCTCGTTCAGGTCGGCGCACGCCTCAAAAACCGACGGAAGCGTCGCGCCGGAGCCCTGTATCCCTCTTGTGAACGGCTTCTTCTGCTTCAGCCGTTCCGGGTCCGCAAGCAGCCATTCAACCTTGTTCCTGTAATCCATATTCGCTCCTGTTTTTAGGTACGAGTTCATATTCCCTCTCAAGTTCCTCCCTGTCCACGAGATCCCATTGTTTCATTGCATATTCCTTTGTCTGGAGAAAGCACTCCTTCCTGGTCCACTCGCATATATGGTTGTACTTGACATTCACGACGACGCGCCTTTCCTCCACTTTCTCCACTGTCCCGAACTTGTCGTTCAGCCTTGTCCTTATGTCGGTCTCGAGCTTTACCGCATCCTTTACGGGCAGGTCCGGAGTCCCTTTCAGCTGTCCTATCTCGTCGAGCAGCTCTATGAGGGCCTCCTTGTTCTCCTCGAACGAGATGTCAGCGAATTTCCGTGTCAGCCCTTTCCGCTCCTTCGCCCTCCATTTCTTCTTCAGGATCTTCCTGACGAAATCTATCCCCGCGCTTTCAGAGTGCCTCTCCGCATCCTCCTTCGTCCCTCTCGGGCCGTATATGCTCCTGAATGCGATCAGCGGATCTCCGTATTCCTGTTCAAGGATGACGAACGAGATGTCGCCCATCTTCAGGTCATGTCCTGCCGCCTTGGCCTTGGACAGTATTTCCATTATGTCTTCTCTGCTTGTCATCTGTCAGCACCAAAAAGAGTTGTCGTATATTGATGTCCCGGCCCTTCTTGCATTTCTGTCACTTTCCTGCATATATGCCGCGGTCTTCACGAGTTCATCGCCGTACTCATACTGGAGCAGCGGATACATGCGGTAAGCGCACGGGTCGAGCACGTCCATAGACCTCCCCTTTCCAAGCATTATGTTCATCTCCTTCTTCCCTATAAGGGTCTTCCTTCCGTTCCTCACGCGGAAATTCACGACGGAGGTCTCCTCGATGAACTCCACCTGGAACGACACGTCGGTCTTCAGGTTCACATGCTGGTAGCGTCTCTTCGCCACCTCGGTGCTGACGGACATCATGCCCCGTTTCAGTATGCTTATGAGCCTCGTAAAACACTCGTCCTTCAGTGTCATCACGTTATACCTGTCAAGCCCCACTGGCCTCATCGAGGACAGGAACGGCTCCGCGTCCGGTATGTAGTCCTTTATGTACATGGCCCTTGTCGCGTCAAAGATGATGTGTCTGTCGCTTATGCCGTACTGGTGCGCCACAGTCATCAGTATCTCCGCGTTCTGCCTCGGGGTGGAGACGCACACGGTCACGAGGTCCATCAGGTGCAGCCCGTCCCACACGAGTATGTTCGTGTTGTCGCTTCCGGTGTCGGCGAGGTCGGCCGTTATCCACATGTCGCCGTTCCTCTGCTCGTCCGCCATGAACACCGCCTGTGCGACCGCCGTGGGTATGGGGATGTCTGTGTTCTCCCTCGATGACACGTTCCAGTTGCCTTCAATGAGCTGCTGCGCCTGACGTCCGCCCACCGCGGCCACGCTGCCGGCGTAGTCCATGTTGCCCTCCATGAGGGCGCGGTTCTCCGACATCTTGCCGAGATAGAATGTGAACGACTTTATCAGGTTGTCGTAGGTGAACTTCACCCCTTTCCCTGTTCTTCCGTTCAGCGACGACAGCTTCCTGTCAATGTCTATCTTGCATTTGTCATATACCTCCTCCTTTGTGTCACCCCACACCACATCCGAGATGGTCTCGCCGTTGATGTAGAAGTATCGCACCACACCGTCACGCTCCGGGATGATCTGTCCGTCGATACCCACATACCAGTCGATGAAGTCGCGCACCCAGCACATCTTCTCCGGGTTGGTCGTCCCCCTGAACTTGCCTGTCCACTTCCCCTTGCCCCTGTTCCTCGACAGCAGGTACTTGAATGTGGAGAACTCGTAGGAGGTCAGCTCGTCCATATAGATGAGGTCATACTGCGAACCTTTCCAGGATTCCGTTATCTTCCTCTTGTCCTCGTTGTTTATCTGCCTCATCTCCACGAACGACCCGCACGGGAACTCGGCCCGCGGGGGGTCCGACTTGACGACTGTCACATACTCCCCGTATGCCGTCGTGAAGTCATCCATCAACCCTCCTCCCGACCTGAGCTCACCGAAGGTGCGCCTTGTGAAGCAGGCCCTGAAGTTCGGATCCAGCGAAGGTTCGGCGACAGACAGTATTGCAGCGAAGCTCTTGCCGCATGACAGCACCCCTCCTCCGAACACGACATCCACATCGCTCCTGACAAACCTCTCCTGGAAGCCCTCCTGTGGGCTGACAGTCATCTTTGCTATGTTCCCCTCTTCTTGCATGACGTTCCGTATGCAAAGATACGGACAAGACACAAGAAACAGGCTCCTCCGGCTAAAACATGTTTCAGTCTGAAACATGTTTATATATATTGTATTGTATGCGCAAGACTTAATTCCGTAATTTACGGCAG
>CALVXM010000047.1 GCA_944371305.1 uncultured Bacilli bacterium
GGAAACGCAGCTTCAATTAGACGGCGTGACTTTCTCCTACGACGGCAAGCGCGACATTTTGAAAAACGTATCCATGATATTCCCCGAAAAGGGCATGACCGCCATCGTCGGCGAGAGCGGCTGCGGAAAGAGCACCGTCGTCAACATGCTCATCGGGGCGTACCGTCCGAAAGCGGGAGAGGTTACCGTGGGCGGCAAGCCTTTGGAGAGCGTGACGCGCGAATCGTACTACTCGCATATCGCGTCCGTCTCGTACAATACCTATCTCTTCAACGACAGCGTGCGCGCCAACTTCGAGCTTGCAAAAAAGAACGTAAGCGACGAGGAAATTTGGGCGGCGCTCGAAAAAGTCAACCTCGCCGGGTTTATTAGGGAAAACGGCGGGCTGGATAAAGTCATCACCGAGGACGCCAACAATGTGTCCGGCGGGCAGAAACAGCGGCTCGCGCTCGCGGTCAACCTTGTTGCAGACAAAGACATCTACGTCTTTGACGAGGCGACGAGCAATATCGACATCGAATCGGAAGCCATTATCATGCGCAATATCAAGGCGATGAGCGCGCAAAAGTCTGTCATCGTTATCTCGCACCGCCTTGCCAACGTCGTTCCCGCGGACAACATCTATTTTATGGAAGAAGGGGAAGTGAAGGAACACGGCAGCCACGCGCAGCTTATGGCAGCAAGCGGCGGCTATGCAAAACTGTTCAATGCACAGAAAGAGTTGGAGGAAGGCTATAAAGAAATGACGGGCGTTGCCGCGGAGGTGAGAGCATGAAAACCAAACTTCGCAGGAGCGGCGCCAAGATCATGGCAAGCCTTATTGTGCTACTCGGCTCGCTCTCCTATATCATGATACTCGCCGTGCTCAACGGCTCGGTCGGCTTTCTTGCGGCGATGGGCGTGACCGTTGCAGGTGCAGCGGGCGTAGCAAAGGCTTTGGGCGTCCTCGGCTTGTGCGCGGAAATCCCGCTCGCGTGGGGCGCGATCATCGGTATTGCCGTCGGCTGCGGCATCGTGCGCGGCGGCCTCAGATATTTAGAGCAATACAGCAATCACTATATCGCCTTCAAACTGCTGGCGGTTCTCCGCGATAAAATTTTCGGCGCGCTCCGCGTGCTCTGTCCCGCAAAACTCGAAAGCAAGCAGAAGGGCAGCATCATCGCCATGATCACGTCCGACATCGAAACGCTGGAAGTGTTCTACGCACACACCATTTCGCCCATTTGTATCGCTGTTTTGGTGTCGCTCGTCGTGTTCCTGTTCGTGGGATTTGTGTCCTCGTGGTATCTCGCGCTCGTGGCGCTTGCGGGGTTTGTCGTCATCGGAATCGTCGTGCCGTTCCTCTCGTCAAGGGCGCTCAAAGAGTCGGGCGTCAACTACCGCCGCGAATTTGCGGGCTTTAATTCCTACTTTCTCGACAGCATCAAGGGCATCAAGGACATTGTCCTCAACAACGCCGAAAAGGACAGGGAGGGCGAAGTCAACCGCCGTTCGGACCTCCTTTTGAAAGAGACGAAAAAGATGAAGCACGGCATCACAAAGGCAGGTGCGGCGACCGAACTTTGCGTAACGCTGTTTATTGCAATCTCGCTCATTGTCGGCATTGTATTGGTTTCGGCAGATATGCTCGATCTCGGTAAAATGCTCGTCGGCGTTGTGACGATCTTCGGCAGCTTCGGCCCCGTGCTCGCGGTGTCGGCTCTGCCCGGCAACCTCACGCAGACCTTTGCGAGCGGCGACAGGGTTCTGAACCTTTTGGAAGAAAAGCCTGCGGTCACGCCCGTTGAAAACGGCAAGACTTTCAATTACGAAACTCTGAACGTCAAAGATTTATCCTTTGCGTATGAAAGCAATACGCCCGTTCTCAAAGACGTGTGCATGAACGCCGAAAAGGGCGAGATCATCGGCATTGTCGGGGAGAGCGGCTGCGGCAAGTCCACATTCTTAAAACTCTTGCTCCGTTTTTGGGAAAAGGACAGGGGTGAAATCAATTACAACGGCATTGACGTGGACAACATCGACTCGGATAATTTGCTCGACAACGTGACAATGGTCTCGCAGACGACCTATCTCTTTGACGAGAGTATCGAGGATAATTTGCGTATCGCAAAGCCGAACGCCACGCAGGAAGAGATCGAAAGAGCCTGCAAAATGGCGTCCGTGCACGACTTTATCATGACGCTGCCCGAAGGCTACAAAACGCAGGTCGGGGCGATGGGCGACAACCTCTCCGCCGGCGAAAAACAGCGTATCGGGCTTGCGCGCGCGTTTCTGAAAGGCAGCGAGCTTATCTTACTCGACGAGCCGACGAGCAATGTCGATAGTATCAACGAGGGCATGATTTTGAAGTCCCTCGCCGAACAGAAGAGCAAAAAGAGCATAATCCTCGTATCGCACAGGGAGTCCACCATGGCGATCGCCGACAGGATATATAAAGTTAATGCAGGTATGATGAGCGAGGTGAAGTAAGTGGAAAACAAAAGAGTACAAAATCCGGACGTCGCCGCGCTCATTGAAAACACGCTTGCAATGCAGGCGGCAGTCGCCCCCAAACAGGCGGCGTTTGAGGAAAAACTCAAAAAACGCGAGGCGCGCGACAAGGACGAAAGTAAGATGTTCCGACGCTATAAGATCAAGGACATCGTGTTCCTCGCCATCATCACGGCGTGTACGCTGGTGACGAGCGCCATCATGCCGCTACTCATTCACGTTCCCGTGTTCGGCATCATTCAGTTGGGGCTTGGGCTGCAATTTTCCATATTTCCCGTCATCGGGCTCATGAAGGTGCGGAAAGCCGGTTCCATGACCATAATGGGAATATTTATCGCGCTCTTTTTGGTGATGATGTTTCCGCCGATGGCGCTCATCGCCGTGTGCGCGGTGGTGGTGGAACTCATTGTCTTTGCCGTTTTCCGCAGCTATCAAAACGATTGGGCGTGCGTGTTGGCGGGCACGCTGTATATGCCGCTCACCGTGCCGCTTCTCTGGCTTTACTACAACGTCAACTACACCGTGACGGGTGCGGAAAATGAGGCGGTCACGATGTTTTTGGGCGCGACCGATCCGTGGGTGATCGTCGGCATGACGGCGGCGATTTTGGCGCTGTGCTTTGTTGGCTCGGTCGTGGGCATGATCATATCGCGCGAACTCAAAAAGGCGGGGGTGCTCAAAAAGTGACGTTTTTCCGATTCAAAACAAAACTCTACCCGCTCATCGCTATCACCGCGTCGCTCTTTGTCATTATCTTCGGCTTGGTCGCGGCGCGGAACGAAAATTTGTGCTGGTACCTTCTCGGCGTGCTTGCGTGGCTGTGTATCTTCGGATGCTTCAAAGGGGTACTCAAAATGCTGCCCGCGTTCGTCGTGTTCGGCGGCGCGTTTGCGGGCATTGCCTACGCTTCGGCGGGCGGCGATTTTCAGGCGGCGCTCTCCATGCTCAACCGCTTCGGCGCGCTCTTTTTAGGCGTTGCGCTCTCTATGTCGGTTGCCGCCGTCAGAATGACGAGGAGCCTTTCGCAGGTACATACCCCGCGGGCAATTACGCTCGGCATGCTCATCTCCATGTCCTTTGTGCCCATGCTCAAAGGGGAGATCGGGCGGGTGCGCGAGGCGATGAAGACGCGCGGCGCAGGCAGCGTTCTCAACCCGAAGATATTATACAGGGCTTTTCTCGTGCCGTTCGTCATGAGGCTCGTCAACATTTCGGACACGCTCGCGCTGTCCGTCGAAACGCGCGGCTTTACGTTGGGCGGCAGCCTGTACTCTATCTATAAAAAGGAATATCCCGCTCTTTCCGACGTGCTGTTTCTGCTCGGAATTGTCGCGGGCGCGGTGTTGGTGGTCGTATTATGAACGCGATAGAACTTAGACAAGTAAATTTTTCCTACGACGGAAAGACAAAGATCTTCGAAAACACCGACTTTACAGCAGAGTACGGCGAAGTAACGCTCCTTTCCGGGCATTCGGGCGAGGGGAAGAGCACCTTGATGTATATCGTTTCGGGCATCATCCCAAACGTCAATTACGGCGAACTTACGGGCGAAGTCAAGATCGCTGGCGAGGACATCAAGGGCAAAAAGCTCGGCTATGTCTGCCGCAAGGTGGGAGTTGTCTTGCAGAACGCCGACGAGCAAATTATACAGAAAGTGGTAGAGGACGAGATCGCTTTCGGCTGCGAAAATCTCGCCTTTCCGCCAGAAAGCATACAAAAACAGATCGACATTGTCTGCAACCTCTTAAAGCTCGATAAACGCTGGAAGTGCCGCACCCTTTCGGGTGGACAAAAACAGCGGCTTATCACGGCTTCGACGCTTGCAATGGGGCAGAAAATAATTATTCTTGATGAACCCCTCGCCAATCTCGACAAGGACGGCGCGGCAATGCTGATGGGAAC